>JACDBD010000114.1 GCA_013695115.1 Actinomycetota bacterium
ACTACAATTGTGTGATTATCCACAGGCCTCTCCCCAGGGCTGTGGATATGCGCAAGGCGGGAACGGAGGGGGTCGTCGGCGCTGGCCAAGTCGTTCGCTCACCTCCACCTGCACACCGAGTTCTCGATGCTCGACGGCGCCGCCCGCATCGGCGACGTCGTCGCCACCGCCGCCGCCGACGGCCAGCCCGCGGTCGGGATCACCGACCACGGGAACATGTACGGCGTTCTCGACTTCTACCGCGCCGCGCGCGACGCGGGGATCAAGCCGGTCATCGGCATTGAGGCGTATCAGATCGAAGGGAGCCGCTTCGATCGACCGAAGCGCGCCGACCACGACATCTTCCACCTCACGCTGCTGGCCGAGACGAACGAGGGCTACCGCAACCTCATCAAGGTCGCGTCGCACGCCTACCTCGACGGGTTCTTCTACAAGCCGCGTGTCGACTTCGATCTCCTCGAGCAACACGGCGCCGGGCTCATCGGAACCAGCGGGTGCCTGGGCGGGCTCGTCTGCCAGCAGCTCCAGCGGGGCGACTACGAGGGTGCCCGCGACTCCGCGGCGCGCTTCCAGTCGGTCCTCGGGCGCGAGTCGTTCTTCATCGAGCTCCAGGACCACGGGCTCCCGGAGCAGCGCCAGGTCAACCCCCAGCTCATCCGGATTGCCCGGGAGCTCGACGCGCCGCTGCTCGCCACCAACGACAGCCACTACACGCACAAGGCCGACGCCGAAGCGCACGACGCCCTGCTGTGCGTGCAGACCGGGGCGCTGCGCGACGACCCCAACCGGTTCAAGTTCGACGCCGAGGAGTTCTACCTGAAGACGGCGGCGGAGATGCGCCACCTCTTCGCCGACTACGAGGAGGCGTGCGACAACACGCTCCTCATCGCCGAGCGCGCCGACGTCGAGATCGAGTTCGGCAAGCCCGAGCTGCCGGCGTTCCCGACACCCGCCGGTCACGACGAGAACTCCTACCTGCGCGAGCTCACGCTCACCGGCGCGCGCGAGCGGTACGGCGAGCTCCTCCCGACGGACGTCGCGGAGCGGATCGAGTTCGAGCTCGGCGTCATCAAGGAGATGGGCTTCTCGGCTTATTTCCTCGTGGTGTGGGACCTGGTCCGCCACGCCAGGGAGCGCGGCATCCGCGTCGGGCCCGGCCGGGGGAGCGCGGCGGGCTCGTGCGTGGCGTACTGCCTGCGGATCGTCGAGATCGACCCCATTCGCTACGACCTGGTGTTCGAGCGGTTCCTCAACCCCGGTCGCAAGCAGATGCCCGACATCGACCTCGACTTCGACGAGCGCCACCGGGGCGAGATGATCCGTTACGCCGCCCAGCGCTACGGGTGGGACCACGTGGCCCAGATCGTCACGTTCTCGACGATCAAGGCCCGGGCGGCGGTGCGGGACGCGTCACGCGTCCTGGGCTACCCGTGGCTGGTCGGGGACAAGATCGCCAAACTCATGCCGCCGCTGATCATGGGCCGCGACACGCCGCTGCGGGCCTGCCTGGAGAAGGTGGAGGGGCAGGAGGACGGCTACAAGATGGCGGCCGAGCTGCGGGCGCTCTACGACAACGATCCCGACGCCAAGCGGGTGATCGACGTCGCCCGCGGGCTCGAGGGCCTCCGCCGCCAGGACGGCATCCACGCCGCCGCGGTGGTGATAACCCGCGAACCGCTCACCGAGTACCTGCCGATCCAGCGCAAGCCTGAGCCGGGCGGCGACCTCGAGAGCGCGCCGATCGTCACCCAGTACGAGATGCACGGGGTCGAGGACCTCGGCCTGCTGAAGATGGACTTCCTCGGCCTGCGCAACCTCTCGGTGATCGAGCGAACGCTCGAGCTCATCCACGCGTCGACGGGCGAGCGGGTCGACATCGACGCCGTTGCCCTCGACGACGAGACGACGTTCGAGATGCTGCGGCGGGGTGACTCCATCGGCGTCTTCCAGCTCGAGGGCGCGCCGATGCGGGCGCTCATGCGTTCCCTCGCGCCGAGCACGTTCGAGGACGTGTGCGCGCTGGTGGCCCTGTACCGGCCTGGGCCGATGGCCGCCAACATGCATACCGACTACGCCGACCGCAAGAACGGCCGCAAGCCGGTGACGTACTACCACGACGACCTGCGAGAGATCCTCGAGCCCACCTATGGGCTCTGCCTCGCCGGCGACACCGTCGTGTACGACGCGAGTACTGGCCGGCCGCACCGGCTCGATCAGGTCGACCCGACCGCCGGCTTCTCCGTGCAGGGTGTTGACGACGAGCTCCACCCGGCCGTTCGACCGACCACGCACTGGGTGTGCAACGGCGAGCGCGAGACAGTCCAGCTGAGCCTGTCGAACGGGATGAGGCTCACCGGCACGCCCGACCACCGGGTGCTCACCGACCGCGGATGGGTCGGGCTTGGCGATCTGCGCGACGACGACTACGTCGCGGTCCCGCACGAGCTCACGGCGCCTGCGGCGCCGCAGCATTACGACCGGGATCGGCTGCGGGTGCTGGGTTATCTGATTGCCGACGGAGGGTTGAGTCAGGGCGCCACGGCCAATTTCACTAACCGGGACGAGGATTTGGTGAGGGCCTACCGAGGCGCGCTGTCGAGGGCATTTCCGACCGTGAGGCACGGCGTGCACGAGCGGCCGAGCGGTGTCAAGTGTGTGTACAGCGGCAATGGGCAAGGGCGTGGTGGCCGCGCGTCGCCGCTCATCGAGTGGCTCCGCGAGCTCGGACTCAAGTCACCGGCGGGCTCAGTCAAAGGCGGAGCAAAGAGCGGGAACAAGTTCGTTCCCGAGTTCGTCTTCGGGCTGGACGACGAGGGCGTCGGTCGATTCCTCGCCGCTTTGTGGGACTGCGACGGCCACGTCAGTGAACGCTTCGCTTCATATAAGACGGTCTCGCCCCGACTCGCTCGTGAAGTTCAGGCGCTGCTACTCCGGTTGGGCCTCGCCTCGACCATCTACGAGGTCGAGCTCGACCTCGAACGCAACCCCGGTGGTTCATTGCGGAGCTACCAGGTCACGCTCTACGACGGTGAGGCTTTCACGGAGAGCATCCAGCGTTACATGGCGTCCAAACGCAAGTGGCGTGTCCAGGTGACCGTCGAATCCAAGGGTACGTCGATCGCTCGATCCCAATTCGTGTCAGCGCTGCGCAAGCGCGTGCATGCTCCAACCCGTGAGTTGAGCGAGCGGTACGGACTGCCGCGCTGGAACGTCATGCCATACGCAGTCGCCCGTTGGCCACGTATCCATGCCCGGACAATGATGCAAGTCCTCGAGCACGTTGAGATGCCCGAGGTTGAACGTCTACTGAACGTTCAATGGTTGCGGGTGCAGAGCGTTCGACCTGCCGGTCGCCAGCTCGTCTATGACATCACAGTCCAGGGCATCCATAACTTCATCGCCAACGGGATTGTTGCTCACAACTGCATCTATCAAGAGCAGCTCATGCGCATCTCGCAGGTGCTGGCGGGCTACACGCTCGAGGAAGCCGACAACCTGCGCAAGGCGACGGGCAAGAAGATCCGTGCCCTCATCGCGAAGGAGCGCTCGAAGTTCGTCGAGGGCTGTGTCACACAAGGCCACCCGCGCGAATTTGGCGAGCGGATGTTCGACATCATCGAGCCGTTCGCCGACTACTCGTTCAACAAGTCCCACTCGGTCGGCTACGGCCTCGTCGCCTACCAAACGGCGTATCTCAAGGCCAACTACCCGGTCGAGTACCTGGCCGCGCTGCTCACGAGCGTCAAGGCCAACAAGGACCAGACCGCCGTCTACCTCAACGAGTGCCGCCAACGCAGCATCCCGGTCCTCGTCCCCGACGTCAACGAGTCGGAGAGCGACTTCGCGGTGCGCGACGGCTCGATCCGCTTCGGCCTCTCGGGGGTGCGCAACGTGGGGGAGGGGATGGTGCGGCAGTTCGTCGCAGCGCGTCAGGAGGGCGGGGTGTTCACCGACTTCCACGACTTCTGCGACCGGGTCGATATGACGGTGCTGAACAAGCGGACCGTCGAGTCCCTGATCAAGGGGGGCGCGTTCGACTCGCTCGGTCATCCTCGCCAGGGGCTCCTCCACGTCCACGAGCAGATCATCGACCAGGTGCTCGAGGTGCGCCGCCGCCGCGACCAGGGGGAGATGAGCTTCTTCGACCTCGGCCCCGATGCCGGCGCCGACGACTTCGACCATCGGGTCGACATCCCCGACACCGAGTTCGGCAAGGCCGAGCGCCTCCGGGAGGAGAAGGAGATGCTCGGCCTCTACGTGAGCGAGCATCCGATGATGAGCGCGGAGCGGGCGCTGCGCCGGTATACCGAATGCACGCTGGCCGAACTCAAGGAGTGCCGGGAGGGCGAGCTGCGGGTCGTGGGCGGGGTCGTGACCGCGTTGTCCCGCAAGTACACGAAGCGGGGCGACCTGATGGCCACGTTCGTGCTCGAGGACCTCGGCGCGGCGATGGAGGTCATGGTGTTCCCGAAGACCATGACCGGGTTCGGCCACCTGATCGAGGACGACGCCATCATCTGCGTGAAGGGGCGGCTCGACCTCCGCGACGAGCAGCCCAAGATCATCTGCATGGACGTGACCCGCCCCGAGCTCATCCTCGACGGCGGGCCACCGGTGCGGGTGCGGGTGAAGTTGGGTGCGCTGTCCGCCGAGAAGGTGGAGCGGCTCACGGAGATCCTGCGGGAGCACCCGGGCGAGAGCCCCGTGTACGTGCACCTCGACAGCCCCGAGAAGACCACCGTGCTCCAGCTGGCCGACGAGTTCCTGGTCGGCTCGAGCAACGGTCTCTACGCCGAGCTGCGGATCCTCTTCGGCGCCGACTGCATTGCCTGACGGCGCTGGTTACTCGTCTTTCGAGGCGCTGCCGACCGCCTTGCCGATGAAGTAAGCGACGATCGCGACGATCACGTAGCCGGCGAGCGCAAGGGCCCGGCCGACGATCGCGAACACGAACGACAGCGCGATCCAGGCGCCCACCGCGAACAAGCCGAGCACGAACAGCTTGGCCCAGAGAGGAGCGGCGGGCTTGCTGGTGTCGTCGGTCTCCCACTCCGGCATCGCGTCAACCCGCCTTGGCGATCACGGAGTCGGCGAAGTTGCCGATCGTGCCCTTGAGGGTCTCGAGGTCGAAGCCCAGGGGCGGTATGACGATGCGGCCGACTCCGAGGTCGGCGAACCGTTTGACCCCGTCGAGGTCGAAGACGCCGCCGGCGGTGATCTCGATCGCGTCGGAGTCGCGGCCGGCATCGGTCGCGCTCGCCCGCATCGTCTCGATGAGAGGCCGGAGCTCCTCGTCGCTGGCGCGCCCGGGGAAGAACCCGTCGCCGAGGCGGCCGGCACGTCGCGCCGCCGCGTTGGTGTGGCCGCCGACCACGATCGGGATCCCGCCCTTCTGCACCGGCTTGGGGTTGCTGTGGCAGCGCTCGAACGAGACGAACTCGCCCTTGAACGTCACCGGGTCGTCGCTCCAAAGGGCGCGCAGGGCGGCGATGTACTCGTCGGTGCGCGCGCCCCGCTCCTCGAACGGGACGCCGAGGGCGTCGAACTCCTCACGTAGCCAGCCGACCCCGACGCCCAGGTCGACCCGGCCGCCCGAGAGCATGTCGAGTGTTGCCACCTGCTTGGCCAGGGTGATCGGATTGCGCTGGGGGAGGATCAGGATCCCGGTCGCGACCCGGAGGCGGGTCGTGATCGCGGCCACCCACGACATCCAGATGAGCGGATCGGTGATCGATACCGCGTCGCCGCCCGGCATCTTCCCATCGGCGGAGTACGGATATTCGGACGCGTAGCCCGCGGGCACCACCGTGTGCTCGACCGTCCACAGCGACTCGAAGCCGTGCTCCTCGGCGAGC
>JACDBD010000203.1 GCA_013695115.1 Actinomycetota bacterium
GCGTCCATGAGCGACAGCGTCGAGCCGCACACCGACGCCATCGACGTCGACCCGTTCGACGACAGGACGTCGGAGACGACCCGCAGCGTGTAGGGCCACTCCACCGCGTCGGGCACGACCGGGACGAGGGCGCGCTCGGCAAGCGCGCCGTGCCCGATCTCGCGTCGCTTGGGCGATCCCACCCGACCGGTCTCGCCGGTCGAGAACGGCGGGAAGTTGTAGTGGTGCATGTAGCGCTTGCGGTCGTCGATGCCGATGGTGTCGAGCATCTGCTCCATGCGGGACATGCCCAGGGTCGTCACGGTGAGCACCTGGGTCTCGCCCCGCTGGAAGAGGCCGGAGCCGTGGGCGGTCGGGATCACACCGACCTCGGCCGCCAAGGGCCGGAGGTCGGCGGTGCCGCGCCCGTCGATGCGGACGCCGTCGGTGACGATGCGCCGGCGCACGACCTCCTTCTGGAGTGACTGAAAGGCCTTCCGAACCTCGCCCGCCCGCTCGGCAAAGGTTCCGGGCGCGTCGTCCGAGCCACACACCTTCTCGACCAGGGCATCGCGCAGCTCGTTGAGCCGCTCGTCGCGGGCCGCCTTCTCGTGGATGGTCATCGCCTCGGCGACGTCGCCGTCGGCCGCTTCCTTCACCGCGACGTACACGTCGTCGCCGTAGTCGACGCGCGGCTCGTACTCGATCGGCTCGATCGGGCCCCGCTCCTTCTCCACCTTCGCCCGCAACTCGAGCTGGAGGTCGATCGACGCCTCGATCCAGCGCTTCGACTCCTCGAGACCGTCGGCGATGACCTCCTCGGTGATCTTGGGCGCGCCCTGCTCGTACAGGTCCCAGGTGGCCTCGGTGCCGCCGGCCTCGACCATCATGATCGTGACCTCACCGGAATCCGTCCGGCGACCGGCGACGACGAGCTCGAACGTGGACTCGTCACCCTCCTGGTAGGTCGGGTGCGCGACCCACTCGCCCTCGTGGTGGGCGAGGCGCACCGCGCCGATCGGGCCGTTGAACGGGATTCCCGACACCATGAGCGCCGCCGACGCGCCGTTGATCGACGCGATGTCGTGGGGGTTCTCCAGGTCGGCGCCCAGGATGGTGGCGATGACCTGCGTCTCGTTGCGGAAGCCCTCGGGGAACGACGGCCGCAGCGGCCGGTCGGTGAGCCGGCACGTCAGGACCGCCTGCTCGCCCGGTCGACCCTCGCGGCGGAAGAACGAGCCCGGGATCTTCCCGGCCGCGTACATCCGCTCCTCGACGTCGACGGTCAGGGGGAAGAAGTCGATGCCCTCGCGGGGCTTGCTGGTGACGACCGTGCTGAGCAGGGTCGTGTCGCCCATCTGGACGACGACTGCGCCGTCGGCCAGGGGGGCGAGTCGTCCGGTCTCGAACGACATGGTCTTGCCGGCGCCGTTGACGGCACCTTCTACACGGATGGCGTCCGCCATGGAACGCGCTCCTCTCGGTTGTGCGAGAGGCCCCGGTTCCCAGTTGTCGCCGTCCGACCAGCTCGCTGACGACTGGTTCGGGCGGGGGCGACTGACAACCGACGTCGCTCTCGCGCTTCTCGTTCTCTTCAAACGCGAACGGGGAGCAGCGGCGCTGCTCCCCGACTTCCGCGCTAGCGGCGCAGCCCGAGCTTGGCGATGAGCGCCCGATACCGCTCGACGTCGTTGCGCCGGAGGTAGTCGAGCAACCGACGCCGCCGGCCGACGAGTATGAGCAGTCCCCGGCGCGAGTGATGGTCCTTGGCGTGGACCTTCAGGTGCTCGGTCAGATGGTTGACCCGGTCCGTGAGGAGGGCCACCTGTACCTCGGGCGAGCCCGTGTCGGACTCGTGGAGGCGGTGCTCAGAAATCGTGGCGGAGGTGTCGGGCATGCCGTAATCGGGCCCTTGCTGCAAAGTGCGGAAGCGCGTCGGCCGCGTGCCGACGCAGAACTGCACTCTAACAGGGGTTCTGCACCCAGTCAGTTTGGGGGTACTGCGCCGACGATGGCCCGGGTCGCGTCCACATCGCGGGCCATCTGGGCGACGAGGACGTCGACGGTCTCGAAGCGCTCCTGGCCGCGGAGGCGCTCGAGGAACCGCACCTTCACGTACCGGCCGTAGAGGTCGCCGTCGAAGTCGAGCACGTAGGCCTCGAGCAGCGACGCACCCGCGTCGGCGTAGAAGGTCGGACGGGTGCCGAGCGAGACCGCCGCCGGTCGCTCCACCTCCTTGCCATCCGGGCCGTCGCCGTCGACCAGGGTGCCGGCGTAGACCCCGTCCGCGGGCAGGCAGATGCGGTCGGGCACGGCCAGGTTGGCAGTGGGATACCCGAGCTCGCGCCCCCGCCGGTCACCGATCTCGACCGTGCCCCGCACCTCGTGGGGCCGCCCCAGCAGCCGGGCCGCCGCCGCGACCTCACCGATGGCGAGGAGCTCGCGGATCCGGGTGGACGAGTAGGGCTCGCCCGTCGGGTCCTCGTCGGCGGCGACGAGACCGAGGCCCACCACCCCGAACCCGAACTCGGCACCCATGCGCTCGAGCAGGGGCACGTTGCCACCGCGGCGATGCCCGAAGTGGAAGTCGGCGCCGACCACGACCAGCCGGGCGCGGAAGCCTTCGACCAGCACCTCGCGCACGAAATCCTCGGCCGGCTCCTTGCTGCGGGTCTCGTCAAATGTGAGCACCAGGCAGGTGTCGAGGTAGCCGGTGGCGTCGAGCAGCTCGAGCCGCTGCTCGAGCGTGGTCAGCTGCTTCGGCGCCGACTCGGGCCGGACGACCTCGGCCGGGTGCCGGTCGAAGGTGACGCAGACCGCGTCGAGCCCGCGGGCGTCGGCGAGCTCGCGCACCAGCCGCAGCACCTCGACGTGGCCGCGGTGGACGCCGTCGTAGACGCCGATGGTGACGACCGCGCCCGCGCCGGCCCGGTCGGCCTCGGCAAGGTCGCGCAGGATCTGCATCCGGGCTCCGGTCAGTCGGCTTCGACCGGCGCCAGTACGACCGCGGGCCGCACCGCGCTCCGGCGGCGCTCGTACACCGCGAGGAGGTTGCCGTCCGGGCCGACCATGGCGAACGGGCCGGGACCGGTCGGCTCCTCCCC
>JACDBD010000305.1 GCA_013695115.1 Actinomycetota bacterium
ATCCGCGCCTCTACGAACCCTTGTAGTTGAGGATCTCCCGCATCGAAGTCTCGATCTCGACGAGATCAGCCTGGTCGGTCATGACCTGCTCCAGATCTTTGTAGGCTCCCGGAATCTCGTCGAGGAGCTTGGCAGCGCGATCGCGGTTCCATGTCTTGCCCTTCATCTGCTCGCGCAGGTCATCGACGGTGAAACGCTTCTTGGCCTGGCGCCGGCTGTGGCGACGGCCGGCGCCGTGCGCGCACGAGTGGTAGCTGGGCTCGTTTCCGAGGCCGCGCACAATGTGAATGTCGTTGCCCACCGACCCCGGGATGACGCCGTAGTCGCCTAGGCGGGCGCGGATCGCGCCCTTGCGAGTGATCCAGAGTTCCTCACCGTCGTGCTGCTCGCGGGCGGAGTAGTTGTGATGGCAGTTGATGCGCCGGACCTCCGAGCCCTGACCAGCGAACGTGAACAGCTCGTCGAGTAGACGATCCATCATTTGCTCCCGATTGGCGAGTGCATAGTCCTGCGACCAGAGCATGTCGGCGACGTAGGCCTCGAACTCCTCCGTGCCCTCGGAGAAGTAGGCGAGATCGCGATCCTCGAGCTGAAGACCGGAGCGCTGTGCGACCTTGCGCGCCCGTTCGATGTGTTGCGTCGCGAGCTCGTTACCGATGCCGCGACTGCCCGAGTGAATCACCCCCCACACCCGATCATTCTTCGTAGTAGCCAAACACAGGTAGTGGTTGCCGGCTCCGAGTGTTCCGAACTGCTCGACCGCCTTTCGTTCTTGCTTCGGCGTGAACTGTGAGGGCGGTGGATGCGCCTCGAACCATCGGTGCGCCGCCGCCGTGCCGCGGGCGTGCCCCTGCCCGACGCCGGCGGGAATGGCGCGCTCGATCCTCGGCATCAGCCGCTCCAGGTCCCCGGGCAGATCCGAGGCGTGGAGATCGGTTTCGAACGCGACCATCCCGCACCCGATGTCGACGCCCACCGCCGCCGGGATGATCGCGTCGCGCGTCGGGATCACCGACCCGACCGTCGCCCCGATCCCGAGATGCGCGTCGGGCATGAGCGCGACGTGGCCCTCGATGATCGGCAGGCGGGCGGTGCGTTGGGCCTGGGCGACCGTCTGCTCGTCGATCTCGGACGCCCACGACAGCAGCTTGGGTGCGAGTTGCTTCGGAGGCATGCTCAAGTCTTGACCGCGAAGAGGCGCCATCGGTCCGGAATTCCCTTGAGCTCGTGCTCGCCCCGCTCCTCGAACTCGATACCCGAGCCGGCGACGAGATCCTTGACCGTGCTCGACACGAGGACCTCCCCCGGCTGCGCCAGCGCGGAGACACGCTGCCCGATGTGCACCGCCAGTCCGCCGATGTCGTCGGCCCGCACCTCGACCTCGCCGGTGTGCAGACCGATGCGGACGTCCAGCCCCAGATCGGATGCGGCGGCGCGGATCGCGGATGCGCAGCGGATGGCGCGCGCCGGGCCGTCGAAGGTGGCCAGGAACCCGTCGCCGGTCGTCTTCACCTCGCGACCACGGAAGGCCTCGAGCTGGCGTCGGATGGCAGCGTCGTGGTCGTCGAGAAGTTCCTTCCAGCGGCGGTCGCCGAGCGATGCCGCTCGCTCGGTGGAACGGGCGACGTCGGTGAACATGACGGTGGCGAGGACCCGATCGGGCTCGGGCGCGACCCGAACCCCGGTCAGAAACTCTCGGATCTCCTCGATCACCACGTCGGAATCGGAGCTCCACGGGAAGTGGTCCTGGCCGGGCAAGTCGACGTACCGGGCGCCCGGGATCTGCTCCGCCATCCACCGCCCTGCCCGCCAGTTGACGACGCGGTCGCCGTGGCGATGAAGCACCAAGGTCGGCACCCGGAGTGTCGGCAGCACATCGCGTACGTCGATTTCCAGGAACATGGTGTAAAGCGCGGCGACGCCGTCCGGGCTCACGCCGGCGCGCCGGTAACGGCCGAGCCACGCCTTGGCGGCGGAGTCGTTGGCGAGCGAGGGCGCCCAAATCTCCAAGTCGTCACCGGAGTACAGGACCGACTCGGGGAGGAACTCCAACGCCGCCTCGACCAGCACTTCTGCGGGCGCGGCCCAGGGGTAGTCGGGCGCTTCGGTCGAGCGGGCCATGCCCCCGTGGAGCACCAGCGCGCGGGTGCGCTGGGGGTACGTGGCCGCGAAGAGGATGGACATCGGCGCGCCCTCGGAGACACCCATGAGCGCCGCGTGTTCAGAACCGGCGGCGTCCATGACCGCGCGCACGTCGTCCATCCGCTCCTCGAGTGTCGGGATGCCGACGGACCGATCCGAGAGACCGGTCCCTCGCTTGTCGAACAGGATCACGCGGTTGAACTCGGCGAGCCCCCTGATGAACCGAGCCATGTGGGGGTTGTCCCACTCCAGGTCGAGGTGGCTCACGAATCCCTGGACGAGGACGAGATCCCGTTCGCCCTCGCCCACCACCTGGTACGCGACGTGAACGTCCTCGCTCTGCGCGTACTGGACCGGCGACGGCTGAATCACACCCATCAGGCTAAAGGGCCACTGGTATCGTCGCTCGGGAGATGGCCGACCCGATCACGATCAAACTGCCCGACGGATCAGAGCGCGAGTACTCGTCGGGCACGACATTGGGTGAGATCGCGGCGTCGATCGGCAAGGGCCTGGCCAAGGCCGCGATCGCGGCCAAGGTCGACGGCGAGCGGGCCGACCTCGAGCGTCCCATCGATCACGACGCCAGCGTCGCGATCATCACCGCCGACAGCGACGAGGGCCGCGAGGTCCTCCGGCACTCGACCGCCCACGTCATGGCCCAAGCTGTCACCGACCTTTTCCCGGGGGCGAAGTACGCCATCGGGCCGGCGATCGAGGACGGCTTCTACTACGACTTCGAGCTGCCCGACGGCGCCCACTTCAACGAGGACGACCTCGAGCGCATCGAGGCCCGCATGCGCGAGATCGTCCAGGCCGACCAGCCGTTCGAGCGGGAGGAGGTCGAGCGCGACGCCGGGCTCGCGCTCTTCGCCGACCAGCCCTACAAGGTCGAGATCATCGAGCGGGTCGAGCCCGACGACTCCACCGAGGTGGGGGAGGGTGAGGTCATCTCCGTCTACCGGAACCCGCGCGACGGCGCCGACCCCTTCGTCGATCTGTGCCGGGGCCCGCATGTGCCGTCGACGAAACGACTCGGTCCGTTCAAGCTCATGAAGGTCGCGGGCGCCTACTGGCGGGGCGACGAGCGCCGCCCGATGCTCCAGCGGATCTACGGCACCGCCTGGGACTCGAAGGCCGCGCTCGCCGACCACCTCCATCGCCTCGAGGAGGCCGAGCGACGCGACCACCGCAAGATCGGCACTGAGCTCGACCTGTTCTCGTTCCCCGACGAGCTGGGCGCGGGGCTCGCGATCTGGCACCCCAACGGCGCCATCGTCCGCAGGGTCATGGAGGACTTCTCCCGCGCCGAGCACGAACGGGCCGGCTACGACTTCGTCTTCAGCCCGCACATCGCCCGTTCCACGCTGTGGGAGACCAGCGGCCACCTCGACTTCTACGCCGACGGCATGTACCCGCCCATGGAGCTGGAAGGGGCGACGTACTACCCGAAGCCCATGAACTGCCCGTTCCACATCCTCGTCTACCGCAGCCACCTCCGCTCCTACCGCGAGCTCCCGGTCAGGCTGTTCGAGCTGGGCACCGTGTACCGGTTCGAGCGCTCCGGAGTGCTGCACGGATTGCTGCGGGTCCGGGGGATGACGCAAGACGACAGCCACATCTTCTGCGAGCCCACGCAGATCGTCGACGTGCTGCGGGAGTTGCTCGACTTCGTCCTCTTCATCCTGCGCGCATTCGGGTTCACCGAGTTCGAGGCGGAGATCTCGACAAGACCGAAGGAGAAGTCGATCGGCGCCGATGCCGACTGGGAGATGGCGACCCAGGCGCTGTTCGACGCCATCGAGGGGTCGGGCCTCTCGTACGAGGTCGCCGAGGGTGAGGGCGCGTTCTACGGGCCCAAGATCGACATCCACCTTCGTGACGCCATCGGCCGCCGCTGGCAGCTGTCGACGCTCCAGGTCGACTTTCAGGAGCCGCAACGGTTCGAGCTCGAGTACGTCGGCGCCGACAACGAGCGCCACCAGCCGATCATGATCCACCGGGCGCTGTTCGGCTCGATCGAACGCTTCTTCGCCATTCTGGTCGAGCACTACGCCGGAGCCCTGCCGAGCTGGCTGGCCCCGAAGCAGGTGACGGTGCTGCCGGTGGCCGACCGCCACGACGCCTACGCGTTCCGCATCGTCGATCGTCTGAACGCCGAAGGCTTCCGGGCGGAGCTGGTCGATGCCGCCGCCGACTCGCTCGGTGCACGCGTGCGTCGGGCCAAGCAGGAGAAGGTGCCGTACGTCTTGGTGGTCGGGGACGAGGACGCCGACGCCGGTTCCGTGGGCGTGAACGCGCGAGGCAGCGACAAGCCCGAGCGCGGCGTCCCGGTCGACGACTTCGTCGCCCGACTGGCGGCCGAGGTGACGGAGAGGGCGTGAGCCTCGAGCGCATCTGGGCCGGGTGGCGCGCCGGATACATCGAAGGCGTCACCTCCGCACCCCTCGATGACGGCGGCTGTCTCTTCTGCGAGCTTGCTACCGCCGATGCCGACGAGGTGTTCGTCGTTGCCCGCGACGAGCTCGTCTTCGCGGTGATGAACGCCTATCCCTACGCCTCCGGCCACCTCATGGTGGCGCCGCTGCGCCACGAGGCCGAGCTCGACGGGCTGAGCGAGAAGGAGGCGACCGCGCTCATGGCAATGACGCAGCGAGCCGCCACCGCCCTCAAGGCCGCCTACCGGCCCGACGGTCTCAATGTGGGGGCCAACCTCGGCCGCGCCGCGGGAGCCGGTGTACCCGGCCACGTGCACCTGCACGTGGTGCCACGTTGGCACGGCGACACCAACTTCATGACCGCGGTCGCCGAGGCCCGGGTGCTCCCCGAGGACCTCCGCACCAGCCGGCAGAAGCTGAAGGACGCCTGGCGCGACCGGTAGGTTCGGGACGATGGCCGACGAGCACCGCGACACGCTGCCGGACGACCTCGACGTCACCGCCTACGTCGGGCCCTACGTCTTCCCCAACATCACCCGCCGGCGCATCCCGGGCGCCATGTACCTGCTGGTCGCACTGATGTGCCTCGGGGGATGGGTCGCAACCGACAACCCGGGCCTGCTCGCGGTCGCCGCTGTCCTCGCCGCGATCAGCGCTTACCACTTTGCGACCGCGTGGGACGTGCGCGTCGACGAGACCGAGGCGCTGCTCGTGGCCACCCGAACCGTCGGGTTCCCCGTCGGCCATTCGTCGGCGCAGCTGGCGTGGCGCGGTGTGCGCAGCCGGCCCGCCTGGCGCATCCTTCTCTACAGCGCCGACGAGCCGCCGACGATGAGGGGTCTGGTCGAGTTGGACGCGATCGACGGCCACGTCATGGGTGAGTACACCGAGCCCAACCCCGAGGACTGGTCGCAGTATGGAATCGGTGTTTGAGCAGGTCAGAGGCAAGATAGCACGTAGCACAGCGCAATACGAGGTAAAGTCCACTCATGGATTCGTCCCCTGAGACCGAGGCGCTCCTGACGAGTTGGGGATTGGCCCTTCACGATAAGGCCGCCAGCACTCGGGCGCTGTATGCGGACGTGGTGCGCCGTTTCGCCCGGTGGCTCCCTGAGGGCCACGGATTATTGGACGTGCGACGTCGGGACGTCGAGGGCTATCTCAGCCACCTACGGGACGAGGGGAGAGCGCCCGCCACCATCCGGTCGCGCTGGATCGCGCTCCGTTCGTTCTACGCCTGGGCGGCGGGCGAAGACGAGATCGACACGAATCCCATGCTCGGCGTGAAGGTCGCGCGTCCCGACCCGCCGCCGCCGGCCATGCCTGACGACGACGATCTACGCCGACTCTGGAAAGTGCTCACCGGCCGCGGGTTCTACGAGCGGCGCGACCTCGCGA
>JACDBD010000310.1 GCA_013695115.1 Actinomycetota bacterium
CCGATCGACTGAAAGGCTTGGCGCCGGCGGCGCGGGCGTGGGCCGACGTGATGGCCGGGTCGGTGGAGCCCGACGCGGTGGAGACGGCCGCGGCCGGGCTGGCCGACGCGGGGTTCTCCTGGGAGGCGTCGCGGCTCGCGGGCCAGGCCGCGATTCGAGCGACGGAGCCGACCCAGACCCGCACCTTGCTGGAGCGGGCGCGCGATCTGAAGGGGGCACTCCCGAGCGAGGACGCCGGGGAGCGAGCCGCGAGCGCGGGCGTGTTGTCAGAGCGCGAGGAGGAGGTCGGCCGTCAGGTGCTCGACGGCCTCACCCACAAGGAGATCGGGGCGCTGCTCTTCATCTCGCCCAAGACCGTGGAGCACCACGTCGCCCGCATCCGCCAGAAGCTGGGCGCGACGACGCGAGCCGAGCTGATGTCCGCCTTGCGTGCCCGCAGTTAGCCGACCGGCGCGGCCAGGATCCCTTCGCAGGTGCGCATGAGGATGCGGGCGGCGTCACTCGTCTCCGGCGACGCCATCGGGCTCTCGGCCCGGCGTTGCCACTTCGCCAAAGCGGCCTGAGCCGCGGCGCGGACATCGTTCTCCGACGCCTCCGCCGGGAGCCCGAGACGGGTCGCCGGGGCCGGGCCCGACGTGCCCAGCAGCCGCTCCATGTCCTCGAGGTCGCCGGCCTTGGGCGTGACCGCGCCGGAACGGAGGGCATTGAGGAGCCGCATCTCCCGGAACTCGTGGGCGCCGGCGGTGATGCGCTCGAGCTCGCTCAGGAGCGCCTCCGTGCCCGGGCCTGGTCGCGCCCGCGCCGCCGCTTCGACCGCCAGCAGACCCGAGCGGGCCTTGAGCAGGTCGCGGCGGTCGGCGAACTGTGACAGCAGCACCCGGCGCAGGTCGTCGAGACCGCTGCGGGTGACGAGCGCGGCGGCGAGGGCACCCGCATTCGGGGCCGACCCGTCGCGGATGAACCCGACCGCCAGGCGCACACCGAACAGGCCGAGCCGGTCCAGCAGCGCCCCGCGCTCCATCGTCGTGAGCGCGGGCGAGTCGGCGTTCGCGAACCGGTCGGCCGAGACCAGCAGCTTCTCGACCGGCGGCTCGGTCGCAGCGGCCAACTTGGCCAGCGCGGCGTACTCGGCCTCGCGGAGGGTCTCGCCCGTCACCGCCAGCAGCCCGGCGACCGGCACCACCGTCTGCACGAGCTTCCGCACCTTGGGCTCGGTGCGGTAGCGCGCCGCGATCTTGATGGCCGACTCCATCGCGTCGAGACGCCCGGCCGCGACTTCGTCGGCACGTGAGAGCACCGCGATCGCGTTCACCGGGGTGGCCTGGGAGACCTCCTCGTCATGGAAGCCGGCGAGGAAGTCGAGGTCGGTCGTGTGCAGGTGCTTCATGAGGTAGAGCACGGCGTCGGCCGGGGTCACGCGGTCGTCGTCGGGCGCGAGGAACGCGGTCGTGCGGGCGGAGACCTCGGCGGAGAGCGACCCGATGCCGGGGGTGTCGATCAGGGTCATCTTCTTCAACGCCGCCGAGGGCCAGTCGACCTCCAGCCGGTCCACCTCCTCGGCGGGGGTCGAACCGAGGGCGACGTCGATGGCGCCGGCGTCCCGGGTGAACTGGACCTGGCGGGAATCGCCCACCTTGGGGTGGAGCATCACCTTGTAGGTGACGCCGTCGCGGTACCAGGTGACGATCTTGGTGCACTCGCCCGCATCGGTCGGAGCGAGCTCCTCGCCCACCAGCGCGTTCAGCAGTGTGGACTTGCCCGCCTTCACCTTGCCGGCGACGGCCACCCGCAGGGGGTCGTCGAGGCGGTCGAGGACCGCCTCGAGCCCGGCGGCCTCGGGGGTTCCGGCGTTGGAATCGATCGCGGTCCGCAGCAGCGTGCGCGTCTGTTCGAGCAGGGACTCGCTCACGGCGCGGGCGCGGCCGCCTCGGTCGCGACCTTCCGCACGTTCTGGCGCAGCTTCTTGACCCGATCGAGCTCGGCGGAGACGTCCTTGAGCCGCTTCTGACGGGTGGCCGCGTCACCCTTGGCGTTCTGCTGGGCGGCGTTGAGCGTCTCGGTGACCGAACGCATGAGCTCCTCGGCCCGGGCCATGTAGTGGTCGCGCAACTGGCGGTTGACCCGGCGCAGGGTGTCGCGGGAGTCCTTCGCCAACTGGAACTGCACCTCGTCGATGTACTTGCGCATGGCGTTCTTCGCCTGGTTGCGCCGCATCGCCAGCTGGCGCTCCTTCTCGTCCCGCAGCGACTTGCGCCCGAGCACCAGGCCGGCCGCCACCGGCAGCAGGGGACCCAGGGCGAGCCCGATCATCCCGCCGAGCATCGAGAACATGATCACGCCCATGTACCCACCGCGGACACCGGTCCACAGCTTTTGACCGGCGCCCATCACCTCGACCTCGATCTGCGCTTCGACGCCGACCTGGTCGACGAGCTGGATGGGGTCACCCACCGTGAACTCCAGTGCCACCTGCTCCTCGTCGGCGGCGAAGTGCTCCGCAACGCGTCGGCTGAGCTCCTGGGCCCGCAACTGGAGGTACTGGTAGTTGTTGGCGATGTCCTCCCCGACCCGGCGGTAGAGCCAGGGCTCGAACTCCTCCCACGTATCGGCGGGGTCGGTTGCCTCGATGACCTCGTCGGACTCCTGCATGATCCTGCGGATCCGGGTGCGGAGGTCGTGGTCGACGTCACCCTGGAGGTCGGCCACGCCGTCGCCCAGGGTCTGCTGCCACTTGGCCGCCTGGCCCCGAAGCCGGTCGGCCTGTTCCTTGGCCGACTCGAGCTGGCGCATCACCTCGGCCGCCTGCTCGGGGTCTTGGAGCGACTTGAGCTCGGCGGTGAACTGCGCCGCCAGCTGGTCGACGACGCCGATGATGTCGTTGCACGCCGCCTTCACGGTGAGGGCGTCGGCGTTGGCGATGACCTCCCGCTGGAGGTAGCCGACCATCGCCGGGAACCCCGACTCGTCGTTGAGCTCCTGATCATCGGCCTCCACCGCCTGGGCCCGCAGCGTCGACGAGATCGGCAGGATCACCGTCTTCACCCGCGCGTCCTTCAAGTGGCCCTCGTCGAGTTCCTTGATCTTGCGCCACTCGGGATAGAAGTCGGTCTTCGTCAGGACGCACAGCAGGTTGGGGCACATCGACCGGGCGGTCTTGAGGAAGTCGAGCTCGGGCCCGGAGAACTCCTGGGAGGCGTCGGACACGAAGATCACCGCGTCGGCCATCGGGAGTGCGCCGATGGTGATCGAGCTGTGGGCCGAGCCCAGGCCGCCCACGCCCGGCGTGTCGACGAGCACCAGACCGTCGGCGAGCAGCTGGCGGGGGATGCCGACCTCAACCGAGTGGACCCGGCGCTCGTTCTCGGGGTTGGCGCCCTCGGTGACGTACTCGTGCACCCGGTCGAAGTCGATCTTCTCCCGCTCGGGCTCGGGCCGCTCGCCGTCGGCGTCGGCGGGCTCGTCGGCCGCCCGGTACAGGACGGCCGCCGTCGGTTGCTCGGACCAGCTCACCGCGGTGGGGGCGGAGGTGGCGATGTCGTCGTCGACCGGGCACACCGGCGCGTTGAGCAGCGCGTTGATCAGCGAGCTCTTGCCCTGCTTGAACTCCCCCACCACGAGCACGTGGAAGGCGGGGTCCTCAAGCTTCTCCCGCGCCGCCTCCAG
>JACDBD010000323.1 GCA_013695115.1 Actinomycetota bacterium
GCTCGACCTTGCGCAGGCCGCAGCAGGCGTCGGGTTCGCGGTCCCACAGCCGCTCGCCGTGCAGCGCGGCCTGGCGGCCGAGGCTCGGGCCCTCGAACACCGCCACCTCGATCCCGTAGCGCGCCTCGAAGCGCTTCCACGTCTCGTAGGTCTCGGGGAACAGCACGTGCGTGTCGAGCGTGAACACGCGCGCGTCGGGCGCCACGCGCAGCACCAGGTCGAGGACGACCGACGCCTCCTTTTGGAACGAGCACGCGACCGTCAGCCGCGGATGGAAGCGCTCTACCGCGTACTCCAGCACGCCGGCGGCGTCCAGATGCTCGAGGTCGGGTGCCATCTGCGCCGTCGCCACACCACACAAGGTACTAAATCCGATCAGACTTACGTCATTTAGCGGGCCGGGCCGCTTTGTCAAGGGGTCTGACCCCGTCATCTGGAACGGTTCCAGATCTGGTGTAGGGTCGGTGCGGTGATGCTGGTGCCGAGCTTCCGCCTGCGCGACGCGGGCCTGCGGGTCACCGCGGCGCGCGTCGCGGTGCTGTCGGTGCTCGACGACTCGCGCGACCACCCGCGCGTGGACCAGATCATCGAGCGCGTCCGGCGCTCGGGCGTGAGCATCTCCACGCAGGCCACGTACGACGTGTGCGAGGCGCTGCACCGGGCCGGCCTGGCCCGCCGGATCGAGCCGGCGGGCGGCCCCGCGCGGTTCGAGTCGCGGATCGGCGACAACCACCACCATCTGGTCTGCCGCGCCTGCGGGACCGCGCTCGACGTGGACTGCGCAGTCGGCGAGATCGGCTGCCTGGAGCCCTCCGACGCCCAGGGGTTCCGGATCGACGAGGCCGAAGTGACCTACTGGGGGATCTGCCCCGCCTGCCAGAACGAAACCGCCGTCCAAGGGAGCGCCGCATGAGCGAGAACGGCCACACGCCACCCACCGAGAAGGGCAAGACCCTGACGACCCGCCAGGGCCACCGCGTCTACGACAACCAGAACCAGCGCACGATCGGCCCCCGCGGCCCCGCCACGCTCGAGAACTACCACTTCCTCGAGAAGATGAGCCACTTCGACCGCGAGCGGATCCCGGAGCGGGTCGTCCACGCGCGCGGCACCACGTCGTTCGGCTACTTCGAGGCCTTCGGCACCTACGGAGACGAGCCGATCGGCAAGTTCACGCGCGCGAAGCTCTTCCAGGAGCCGGGCAAGCGCACCGAGGTGGCCGTGCGCTTCTCGACCGTCGCCGGCGGCCGCGACTCCTCCGAGGCGATCCGCGACCCGCGCGGCTTCGCGGTGAAGTTCTACACCGAGGACGGCAACTGGGACCTCGTCGGCAACGACCTCGCCGTGTTCTTCATCCGCGACGCGATCAAGTTCCCGGACTTCATCCACTCCCAGAAGCCCGACCCGATCTCCTTCGAGCGCCAGGTCCCCAACCGCGTGTTCGACTTCATCAGCCAGTCGCCCGAGTCGATGCACATGATCACGCTCGTCTTCGGGCCCCGCGGCGTCCCCGCCAGCTACCGCACGATGCAGGGCTTCGGCGTCAACACCTACAAGTGGGTCAACGAGGCCGGCGACACCAAGCTCGTCAAGTACCACTGGCTGCCCAAGCAGGGCGTCAAGAGCTGGACGGAGGAGGACGCCGGCGTCATGCAGGGCCAGGAGCTGGGCTGCCACACGCGCGACCTCTACGAGGCGATCGAGCGCGGCGAGTTCCCCGAGTGGGAGCTCAACGTGCAGATGATGAGCGACGACGAGCACGCCGAGCTGAGCTGGGACCCGCTCGACGACACCAAGACCTGGCCGGAGCAGGACTTCCCGCTCAGGCCGATCGGGCGCATGGTGCTCGACCGCACGACGAAGAACGTCTTCGCCGAGAACGAGCAGATCGCGTTCGGCACCGGCGTGCTGGTCGACGGGCTGGACTTCTCCGACGACAAGATGCTCGTCGGGCGCACCTTCTCCTACAGCGACACGCAGCGCTACCGCGTCGGCCCGAACTACCTGCAGCTCCCGGTCAACGCGCCCAAGAACGGCCGGCCCGCGACCAACCAGCGCGACAGCCAGATGGCCTACTACGTCGACGACACGGGCGAGAACCCAAGCGTCAACTACGAGCCGTCGATCACCGGCGGCCTCGCCGAGGCGCCCGGGCCCGCGCACGACGAGCAGGGCCCGCGGATCGACGCCCGCCTGACGCGGGCGCAGATCCCGCGCACGAACGACTACCAGCAGGCGGGCGAGCGCTACCTGCTCTCCGAGCAGTGGGAGCGCGACGACCTGGTGACCAACCTGACCGGCCTGATCTCCCTGTGCGACCGCCCGATCCAGGAGCGGATGGTCTGGCACCTGCTGCTGTGCGAGGACGAGCTGGGCCTGCGCGTCGGCGAGGGCCTCGGCATCGGCCCGGACGACGTCCGCCACCTGGAGCCGCTGGCCAACCAGGGCTGGGGCGACGCCGAGCAGCAGCGCCTGGACAACCTCGGCGCCAACGGCTCGCGCGACGTCGAGGGCCTGGTCATGACCCACTGCGTGCCCAACGAGCACGCCGCGACGCTCGAGCAGGCCGACCCCGTCGCCTCCTGAT
>JACDBD010000325.1 GCA_013695115.1 Actinomycetota bacterium
GCGCCAGCCGCAGCACGTCGAGCAGGAGCCCGCCCACGAGGATCTCGTCGCCCTCCTCCAGGCGACCTCGATCGCCCCGCGCCGGCTGCCACGCGCCGTCGCGCCCCGCGCGGGCGACGGCGGCGCACGCGGACTCCTGCTTCATCTCGGCCGGGGTGAGGCCGGCGAGCGGCGACCCGGGATGCACGTCGAGCAGGCACAACGGCACCTCGGCGTCGGCGATGCGCAGGGTCTCGAGCACCTCCTCGCCGACGACGGCGGCGACGAAGGCGGGGGCGGCGAGGGCGGACGCGCTGTAGCAGCGCCGGACGTTCACTCCCGTCTCGAGCTGCTCGGCCAGCTGGGCATCGAAGGCGCGCAGCACGACGGGCACGTCGGGAGCGACGTCCCCGGCGGCGGTCGTGACCCGGAGGTTCTCGAGGTCGTCCTCGGCGAGGACGAGGAGACAGTCGCAGCCGGGGAGGTCGGCCGCTCGCAGGCGCTCGATCCAGGACCCGTCGCCACCCACGACCTTGACCGCGTCGGGGAGCAGTGCCACAAGCTCGTCGTCAGCGGCGGCGATCGCGACCACCTCGGCACCCCGGTCGCCGAGGAGACGTGCGACGCGGACGGCCAGGCGGCTCATGCCGGTGATGACGAAGCGCCGGTCGTCGAGCACGGACTCATCTTCGCAGGACGCGCTCGAGCACCGCGTTATCGAGCGGAATCGAATGAGGTGACGGCTACCCTGGCTGCCGATGCCCACTGCGACACCGATCGCGGCCACCGACGAAGAGCTGGCGGCGGTCGCGTACAACGACGACGGGCTCGTGCCCGCGATCGTGCAGGAGCACGGCACCGGCCGGGTGCTCATGCTGGCGTGGATGGACCACGAAGCGCTCCGGCGGACCCTGACCGATGGGCGCACCTGGTTCTGGAGCCGGAGCCGTCGCGAGCACTGGCGCAAGGGCGACACGTCTGGCGATCGCCAATGGCTCCGCGAGGCCTACTACGACTGCGACCTCGACACCGTGCTGCTCGTGGTGGAGCAGGAGGGGCGGGGCGCATGCCATACCGGCGAGCGCAGCTGCTTCTTCCGCGCCTTCGGGTCGGGCGCACGACCCCAACCCGCGTGAGCAATCCCTCGCGCGAGGAGTTCGTCGCGCTGGCGCGTGACCACACGGTGGTTCCGGTGTGGCGCGAGGTCCTGGCCGACCTGGAGACGCCAGTCTCGGCGTTCATCAAGCTCGTGGGTGACGGCGAGGGCTTCCTGTTGGAGTCGGTCGAGCACGGCGAGCGGTGGGGCCGCTTCTCGTTCATCGGTCGCGATCCCGCCCTGACGCTCGTCGCTCGCGGCCGCACGGTGGAGATCACCGGGCCGGCCGTGCCGCCCGGTCTCCCGGTCGACGAGGGCGCGCTCGGGGCGCTCGAGGCGCTCATGGAGTGGTACCGAGCGCCCGTGCTCCCGCAGCTGCCCCCGTTCCACGGCGGTGCCGTCGGGTATCTCGGCTACGACGTCGTCCGGGAGATCGAGCACCTCCCCGACGTACCGCCCGACGACCTCGGCGTTCCTGACGCAGTGCTCTCGCTCACCGGTCACGTCACCGCCTTCGACCACTTCCGCCAGCGGCTCTACCTCATCGAGAACGTGTTCCTCGAGCCCGGTGCCGGCGACGGCGAGGCCGGCGCCGCGTACGACCGCGCGTTGGTGCGACTCGATGCCCGGGTCGACGAGCTCGCCCGCCCGCTGCCGTACGCGCCGTCGCCGCCGCCACCCGACGAGCTGACCGAGCTGCCGCCGATGGCGTCGACGATGCCGCCGGCGTTGTTCCACGCCGCGGTCGAAGCGGCGCGCGAGCACATCCTCGCCGGGGACATCTTCCAGGTGGTGCTGGCCCAGCGTTTCGACCTCGACGGCGACTACGACCCCTTCGACGTGTACCGGGTCCTGCGCCAGGTGAACCCGTCGCCGTACATGTACCTCGTACGCACCGGCGATGTGGCGCTGGTGGGCTCCTCACCCGAGCCGATGGTGCAGGTGCTCGACGGGCGCGTCATCAGCCGGCCGATAGCGGGCACGCGCTGGCGGGGCCGCACCGAGGAGCACGATCGCAAGATGGCGGCGGAGCTCAGCGAGAACCCCAAGGAGCGTGCGGAGCACGTGATGCTGGTCGACCTCGCCCGCAACGACGTCGGACGGGTGGTGCGCTACGGCACCGAGAAGGTCGACGAGCTCATGACGCTCGAGCGTTACTCGCACGTCATGCACCTCACCAGCGAGGTGTCGGGGGAGCTGGCCCCGGGGAGGAACGCAGTCGACGTGCTGCGGGCGACGTTCCCGGCCGGGACGGTCAGCGGAGCGCCGAAGGTGCGGGCCATGGAGATCATCGACGACCTCGAGCCCACCAAGCGGGGGCCCTACGCCGGGGTGGTCGGCTACCTCGACTTCTCGGGCAACCTCGACACTGCCATCACGATCCGCACGATGGTGTGGTGTAACGGGCGGGCGAGCGTGCAGGCAGGCGCAGGCGTCGTGGCCGATTCCGATCCCGAGGACGAGGAGTTGGAATGCCACAACAAGGCCCGGGCGTTGTTGACTGCGGCGGCCGCGGCCCGACGCCTGGCCTCGGTCGTCCCTGACCAGACGGAGGCTGCCTCGTGAACGACTCGACCCTCCTGAACGACTCCACGCTCCTGAAGGACTCCACCTGGACCGCCCGTCCGCCGCGCGACGTCGTGGTCGCGGCGGGGCCGGATGCGCTCTCCTTCCTCCAGAGCCTCGTGTCGGCCGACCTCGACGGGCTCGGCGACGGACAGAGCGTGCGCTCGCTGCTGCTGACGCCGCAGGGGAAGCTCGAAGCCGACTTCCACCTCGCGAGGGTCGGCGACGCCGCCTGGCTCGTCGGTGAGGGCGGGCACGGCTCGCAACTGGTGGCCGCGCTCGAGCGGTTCAAGATCAGGGTGAAGGTCGAGGTCGACCTGCGGCCCGACCTGGCCGTGCTGGCAGTGCGGGCGCCCGAGCCGCCGGCGCGAGCACGCGCCGACGATGTCGTCGTCGTGCCGGTGCCGTGGCCGGACGGCGACCGCTTCGACGTTGTCGGCCCGACCGCGGCGCTCGACGAAGCGGAGGCGGAGTTGGCGGGAGCGGGCGTCACCGCCATCGACGCGGACGTGTACGAGGCGCTCCGGGTCGAGGCCGGCATCCCTCGCATGGGCTTCGAGCTCGACGAGAAGACGATTCCCCAGGAGGCATTCCTCGATCGGGACGCGGTGTCGTTCAGCAAGGGCTGCTTCCTCGGCCAGGAGCTCGTGTGCCGGATCGACACCCGCGGCCACGTGAACAAGTACCTGCGCCGGCTGACCAACGTCGCAGGCGGGGTGCCGCGAGGCGCGGAGGTCGTGGTGGGCGACAAGGTCGTCGGCGCGGTCACGAGCGCGGCCGGGGGTATGGGGCTGGGCTACGTGCGTCGCGAGATCGAACCACCTGCCGACGTCATGCTGCGCTGGGACGGCGGCGAGGCGACTGCCACGGTGACGTCCTTGCCCCTGATCGGCTGAGCGAAGCGTGGACGCCGCCGCGACCGGGCTGCTCGCATTCGGCTACCCCACGTCGATCGTCGTCATCGTCCGCTGGCTCCCGGTGGTGCGCGAGCGGCGCTGGCGCTGGCTGATCGCCCACCATGTGGCAGTGGCGGCGATCGTGTCGGGCTGGGCGATCAAGGGGAACACCGGCGGTGTGGTCGTCAACGGCGCCTGGCTGGCGGTGTCGTCGGTGTGGTTCGCGCTCGGCCACCGCCGGCACGCGAGCACGGTCTCGAGCTCCTAGCGGCCCGCGGGGATCTCCACCACGAAGCGCGTCCCGGCGCCGTCGACGCGCTCGGCCGCGGCAGTGCCGCCCATCGCCGCCGCGAGCTCGCGGACGATCGCCAGCCCGTAGCCGCACGGTCCCGTTGCTCGCCGTTACCCCCACGGTCCGGCTTCGCCGGTAGCCGCCTTGAGCACCCGGAAGCCCTACCGGGCGGGATACAGGTCGACGAGGTCGGCGATGTTGGGCTCGTCGACGACGACGACGACGGTCGCTCCGGCCGCGGCGCGGCTACGAGTCGAGCTGGTTCGTGCGGGCGATCTCGCCCAGCCACTTGGCGCTGGGTTTCGGTGACCTCTCCTGGGTCTCCCGGTCGACGGCGACGAGCCCGAACGTCGGCCGATAGCCAAGCGCCCATTCGAAGTTGTCCATCAGCGACCAGTAGCAGTAGCCGCGCACGTCGAGACCGTCGTCGAGGCAGCGCCCGACGCATTCGAGGGCGTCAGTCACGTACTGGATGCGGTGCTCGTCGTCGGCGGTGCCGATGCCGTTCTCGGTGACGTACACCGGTGAACCGGTCACCTCCACGGCGCGGCGGATCGTCGTCTCGAGCGCCTGGGGCCAGAACTCGTAGCCCATCTGCAACGCGGCCACGCCCTCGGCCGGACCGAGGAGGCCGTCGGGACCGAACCGCAGACGGGTGTACGTCTGTACGCCGAAGTAGTCGTCGCCCTGGGCGGCGTCGAGCCACACGTCTTCGAGGCGGTCGCGCGCCCGGCCCATCTGCTCCTCGCCGCCGGGCTCGCACGCCCACTCGTGCATCGAGAGGGTCATGCCCACCGGGCCGTCGCCGGGTCCGGCCTTGATCGCGTCGGTCGCGAGCCGATGGGCCCGGATGAGCTGGTCGATGGCGCGGTTGAGCGCGGCCTCATTGCGCTCGCCGGGCGGGAAGACACCCAGGTAGTGGCCCATGAGGGCGACGACGTTGGGCTCGTTCAATGTGCACGAGATGCCGACGCCGTCTCCCAACGCTGCCACCGTGCGCTCGCAGAAGCGCCCGAACCGGTCGGCGGTCGCCGGGTCCACCCAGCCGCCGCCCTGCACCGCCCACCGGGGCGTCGTGAAGTGGTGATAGGTGACGATCGGCACGAGGTCGTGGTCGCGGCAGCAGTCGACCATGCGCCGGTAGTGATCGAGGGCGTTGCGCGAGAACTCTCCGTCCTCGGGCTCGATGCGCGACCACTCGACCGAGAAGCGGTAGGCGCCGAAGCCCAGATCGGCGAGCAGCGCGATGTCCTGGGGGTAGCGCCAGAAGTGGTCGCAGGCGTCACCCGACGGCTCCGCGCAGCCCGACTCGGGGTTGTGCTCCCACATCCACCAGTCGTTGTTCCAGTTGCCCCCTTCCACCTGGTGCGCGGCGGTCGCGGTGCCCCAGAGGAAGCCGTCGGGAAACTGGATCATGGGCGCGGAACCGTACACTGCGGCCAGTGCAATTGCGTGCGGCAGCAGTGACTTGGCTCGGTACGACTTGGCGTCCGCGCGAGCGCCCGCGGGCGGGCCAATCCCTTTCTGGATGGCCCCGCCTGCAGCGAGCGAGGTAATAGGGATGGGAGTGCTCGCCGAGATCCTCGCGGCCAAACGGGACGAGGTGACCTTGCTTCACCAGCCCGCGACGCGCGACGCGATCCGAAAAGCCGCACTCGACGCTCCCGAGCCGCGCGACTTCGCCGGAGCGCTTCGCCGGTCCGACGGCACGCTCGCGGTGATCGCGGAGATCAAGCGGCGCTCTCCGTCGAAGGGCGAGCTCGCGCCCGACCTCGATCCGGCGGCGACCGCGCTCGCCTACGAGTCCGGGGGCGCGGCCGCGCTCTCCGTGCTCACTGACCGGCCCTTCTTCGGCGGGTCGGTCGACGACCTCCGAATTGCGCGCGACGCCACCCGGCTCCCGGCGCTGCGCAAGGACTTCACCATCGACGAGACCCAGGTGCTCGAGGCCCGCGCCATCGGCGCCGACGCCCTGCTCCTCATCGTGGCCGCGCTCCCCGACGACGGGCTGCTGCGCGACCTCCGCGCGTTCGCCGGTGAGCTCGGCCTCGACGCCATGGTCGAGGTGCACGACGAGCCCGAGCTCGAGCGGGCGCTGGCGGCGGGAGCGGAGATCGTCGGGGTGAACTGTCGCGACCTCGGGACCTTCGCCGAGGACCTCGACGTCGCCGAGCGGCTGGCGACGCGGGTGCCGCCGGCCGTGATCGCGGTCGCCGAGAGCGCTATTCGCGCTCCCGCCGCCGCCGGCCGCATGGCTGCCGCCGGTTTCGACGCGGTCCTCGTCGGTGAGGCGCTGGTCCGCTCACCCGAGCCCGCCGCGGCGGTCCGGGAGCTCGCCGCACTGGTGACGTCCCGTCGAGCAGGCGGAGAAGGCCGAGAACGCCGATAAGGCGCGGCCGTCTCACGCCGTTCCGGTACCTTCGTTCCGTGTTCGTGAAGGTGTGTGGCATCACGTCGGAGGAGGACGCGCTCCTCGCACTCGCGCTCGGCGCCGACGCGCTCGGGTTCGTCTTCGCTCCAGGGAGCCCACGCCAGCTCCGCCCGGGCGCGGCCCGCGACATCGTTAGCCATCTACCCGTCGGCGAGGTTCTCACCATCGGCGTGTTCCGCGACGAGCGCCCCGAGCGCGTGGTCGAGGTCGTCAACACTGTCGGGCTCAAGGGCGCGCAGCTTCACGGCCGCGAGCCCATGTCCGATGTTCGATACATCCGGGAGCGCGTCGGCCTCGTCATCCAGGGCTTCGCCGCCGGTGACCCTGCCATCGCGTCGGCAGCCGAGGGTCCCGCCGACCTGGTGCTCATCGACGCGCCCGAGGCGGGTTCGGGGAAGGTGTTCGACTGGTCACTGGCCGAGGGCGCGCCCGGCGGCATGCGGCTCGTGCTCGCCGGTGGCCTCACGGCCGACAACGTCTCCGAGGCGATCGAGCAAGTCCGACCGTGGGGTGTCGACGTGTCCAGCGGCGTGGAGACCACGCCCGGTAGTGGCCGAAAGGACCCGCGCCGGCTGCGGCGCTTCGTCGAAGCGGCCAAGGCGGCGGGGGAGCGCCTCGGGGGAGAAGGATGGACGGGCGGGCCCGACATCCCCTACGACTGGCAGGACGATGGAACCTGACCCGCTCATGCTCCGCTAGGCGCCCCGTCTTTCCCGAGCGGGATCGGCGGGGGCCCCCCGTATCATCCCTGCATGACCGCTCCGTCCCGGGGGACACCCGTGCGGCTCGACCCCGTCGACGCTCCCGAACCCACTGGCCTCGGCCGCTTCGGCGAGTTCGGGGGCCGGTTCGTGCCCGAGACGCTCGTCCCCGCGCTCGAGGAGCTCGAGGCCGAGTTCCGCACCGCGTGGTCGTCGGATGAGTTCCGCGCCGAGCTCGCCGACCTGCTGACCAACTACGCCGGCCGGCCCACCCCAGTCACCGAGTGCCACCGGCTCTCGGAGCGGCTCGGCCTGCGCGTCCTGCTGAAGCGCGAGGACCTCACCCATACGGGGTCGCACAAGATCAACAACGTGCTGGGGCAGGCGCTCCTCACGCGACGCATGGGCAAGCAGCGGGTGATCGCGGAGACGGGCGCGGGCATGCACGGCGTGGCGACCGCGACCGCGGCGGCGCTGTTCGGCCTCGACTGCCTCGTGTTCATGGGCGCGGTCGACGTCGAGCGCCAGGCCCAAAACGTCTTCCGGATGCGCCTGCTCGGCGCCGAGGTCGTCCCCGTCGAATCGGGCAGCGCCACGCTCAAGGACGCCATCAACGAGGCGCTGCGCGACTGGGTCGCCACCGTCGAGACGACCCACTACTGCATCGGCTCGGTCGTCGGCCCCCATCCGTACCCGTGGATGGTGCGCCAGTTCCAGCGGATCGTCGGCGACGAGGCCCGCGAGCAATGCCGGGTCCGGCTCGACGGCGCTGATCCCGACTACGTCCTGGCTTGCGTCGGCGGAGGCTCGAACGCCATCGGCACGTTCGCGGGCTTCATCGATCTACCGAACGTGCGCCTGATCGGGGTCGAGGCCGGTGGGCTCGGCCTCGCGACCGGCAAACACGGCGCGTCGGTGAGCCGGGGGGTGCCGGGGGTGTTGCACGGTGCCCGCTCGCTGTTCCTCCAGGACGAGGACGGCCAGATCCTGGAGGCGCACTCCATGAGCGCCGGCCTCGACTACCCCGGGGTCGGGCCGGAGCACGCCGAGCTCGCGGCACAGGGCCGGGCGGACTACGTGTACGCCACCGACGACGAGGCGGTGGCCGGCCTCGAGCTGCTCTCGGTGACCGAGGGCATCGTGCCCGCGCTCGAGCCTGCCCACGCGATCGGGTGGCTGGCACGCGAGGCGGGCCGGTCGGTGCCGGCGGGCACGACCGTGCTCGTCACCCTGTCGGGCCGGGGCGACAAGGACGCGGCGCAGGTGGCGGAGCGGCTGACCGGCGAGCAGCTCGAATGAGGCTCGAATCACACCTGCGGGCTCGGCGCGACGAGGGCCACAAGCTCCTGGTCCCGTACGTGACCGGCGGGCTCGGCGCGGGATGGCTCGACGTCGTGCGGGCGGTCGCCGACGCCGGCGCCGACGCCATCGAGATCGGCATCCCGTTCTCCGACCCGGTGATGGACGGGCGCACCATCCAGGAAGCGTCGCAGCGCGCGCTCGAGCTGGGGGCGACCCCGGCGAAGATCGTCGCCGAAGCGGGCCAACTCGAGGTCGAGGTCCCGCTGGTCGTGATGACGTACTGCAACCCGGTGCTCCATGCCGGGTACGCGCGTTTCGCCGCTGAACTGAACGCGGCGGGCATCGACGGCGCGATCCTTCCCGACCTCCCGTTGGACGAGATCGGGGAGTGGGCCGAGGCGGCGGACGCAACCGGCGTCGAGACCGTCCTGCTGGCCGCGCCTACGACCCCCGACGACCGGCTGCGCGCCATCTGCGAGCGCTCCCGCGGGTTCGTGTACGGCGTGTCGCTGCTGGGCGTGACGGGCGAGCGCGACCAGGTCGCGCACCAGGCGGCGGAGATGGGGCGCCGGTGCAAGGCGGTCACCGACAAGCCGGTGCTGTTGGGACTGGGGATCTCGACGCCCGCGCAGGCAGTGGAGGTGGCGGGGTTCGCCGACGGCGTCATCGTCGGCAGTGCGCTCGTGCGCCGGCTGCTCGATGGCGGCGGGCCCGAGGCGGCTCGCGAGTTCGTCGGATCGTTGAGGGAGGCGCTGGACCGATGACGACCCAACCCGACACCCGCACGGTGGAGCTCGCCACCCCCGACGGTCCGATGGCGTGCTACGAAGCGCGGCCCGAGGGCGAGCCGCGGGGCGGGGTGATCGTGATCCAGGAGGCGTTCGGGGTCAACGACCACATCCAAGACGTCACCCGCCGGTTCGCGACCGAGGGCTATCACGCGGTCGCGCCGCACCTGTTCCACCGAGCCGGGGGCGGCACCGCCCCCTACGGCGACTTCGCCAAGGTCATCCCGCTGTACGAGGGCCTCACCGACGACGGCATCCTGATGGACGTCGACGCCGCCCGCGACCATCTCCACGCCGCCGCCCTCGTCGACGACCAGATCGGCATCGTGGGGTTCTGCTTCGGCGGTCGGGTCACGTTCCTGGTGGCGCTGGAGCATGCCCTCGGGGCTGCCGCCGGCTTCTACGGCGGAGGCATCGTGACGCCACGGTTCCCGCAGTTCCCCGCGCTGATCGACCGCGCGGCCGAGCTCGAGACCCCGTGGCTGGGGCTCTTCGGCGACCGCGACGAATCGATTCCGGTCGAGGACGTCGAGACGCTGCGGGCCGCGCTGGCGAACGCGCCGGTGCCGACCGAGATCGTGCGGTACCCCGACGCGGAGCACGGCTTCCATTGCGACTTACGCGACTCGTACAACCCGGACGCGGCCAAGGACGCCTGGGCGCGCACGCTCGCCTGGTTCGACGACCACCTGGCCGGATGACCGACTTCTTCAAGGTCGACGGGTGCGACTTGTGCGAGGCCGCCCGCATGACCGAGTGGTTCCACGAGGACGAGATCTGCTGGATCGCCGAGTGTGAGATCTGCGCGGTTCCGATGGCCGTGTGGCGGTTCCACGGCACCGAGCCGCCGGAGGAACACCGCGGGCACATGTTCGAGCACCTCGAACGGGTCGCGACCGGCTACCTGGGCGAGCACTACTTCGACGGGAACATGCGCAACATCCCCGACCACTTTCATGTGCACGCCCGGCCGAAAGGCGGCTTCTTCGGCCACGCCTTCAAGCGCCCCGCGACATGACCGCCGCTCGACTTTGCCAACCCGCCGGCGGCGACGATCCCGCTCGGTTAGTCAGTAGCCGGGGGTACCACCGCCGCTGGGCGCCGACGTTGCCGGGGTGTCGGCGGCGGGCGCGGCGCCGGTCGTGATGGAGCCCACCATGCCCTGGCCCTGATGGAAGCGGCAGAAGAAGTCGAAGTTGCCGCTGTCGGGCAAGGTGACCTCGACGGTCGCGCTGTCACCGGGTCCGACCTCCTCGTCGACCCCGTCCCCGCTGAACGTGTGACGCGCCGCGCCGGTGTTCTCGAGCTGGATCGGCACGGTCTCGCCTGCGGCCCCTTCCAGCTCGTCGGGCGAGAACTCGAAGTCGGTGAGGGCGACAGCCAGACCTTCGCCGTCACCACCGTCCGCCTCGACGCCACCGTTCCCACCGCCGTCGTCGTCGCCGCAGCCGGCAACGAGGACGCCGACCAGGGCGAGGGCGAGGGTGGCGACGAGGGGCTTTCGCATCACGGCAGATCCTCCGTTGGGTGCGTCCCTGAGACTACGGCCGGGGCAGCCCGGGGGATTGCGGGGTTAGCCTCGGCGAGCGGTCCAATCCTCGAGGGGCGGGCCGCCGTACACGCGATGTGGTCAGTCTCCGACGACGCTTTGCTCGCGGGCCTGGGAACCGGCGACCCCGAGGCGGCCTCGGCGTTCGTGCGCCGCTTCCAGCGCCGGGTCTTCGGTCTGGCGATGACGATCGTGGGCGAAGCGCGGGCCGCCGAGGACGTGGCGCAGGAGGCGTTCCTCCGGGCTTGGCGCCACGCGGGGGCGTACGACCCGCGGCGGGGGACCGTGATCACGTGGCTGTTGACGATCACCCGCAACCTGGCGATCGACTCGGTGCGGGTGCGCCGGCCGTTGCCGCTCGACCCCGACGCCATCCTCGGGCTCGATCTCGGGGGCCGGGAACGGCTACCCGACGAGCTCGCCACCCTGCGGGACGACACCGACCGCCTGTCGGCGGCGATGGCGCGCCTGCCTGCCGAGCAGCGCCGAGCGCTGGTGCTGAGCGGTCTGCTGGGCCTCACCGCCCGAGAGGTGGGCGAGCGCGAGGGCATTCCGCTGGGCACGGCCAAGACGCGGATCCGCACCGGCCTGCTCCGGCTCCGGGCCGCGCTGGTGAGCGAGGAGCGCGCCGAATGAGCGGGACCGGGGCGTGAGCATGTTGACCTGCGCCGAGGTGCGCGACCTCGCACCCGAGCTCGCCCTGGGCGTGCTCGGCGGCGCGGAGCGAGCAGAGACGCTCGCGCATGTCGACGACTGTGTGCAGTGCCGTTCGCTCGTCGGCGAGCTGACGGATGCGGGCGAGCTCCTGCCGCTGCTCTCTCGCGAGGCGGAGCCGCCGTCGGGCTTCGAGGACCGCGTCCTCGCTGCAGTCGGCGGAGGCCGGAAACGAGGGCGCCTGCGCTGGCTGGCAGTAGTGGCGGCGACCGCCGCCGCGGCCGCGATCGTGAGCGTCGCGACCGTGCGGGTGGTCGACCGGGGCCGCGATGACGACCGCGCCGCGGCGGTATCCCCGGTGAGCGAGGTGAACTCGGCTCCGATGGTGGGCGCGGGCGGCGCCAACGTCGGTTGGGCCTTCGCATCGGACGGGCGGCCGTCGGCCGTCGGCATCTCGGTGGGCTACGTGCTGCCGCCGGGCAGCTACACGATCAAGGCGATCTCTGCGACGGGCGCGACGGTGAGACTCGGCACGATGCAGGTCACCGACGGGTACGGAGTGTGGACTGGCACCACCAAGGCATCCGATGACGGCCTCGCAGTGATCTCCCTGGTCGACGCGGCCGGCCGAGAGGTGTGCCAGGCCTCGCTGATCTGACCGCGCCCGCTCAGGTCCCCGGTAGGAGTCGTTCCCGGAAGAACTCGATGACCTGGTCGCGTGCGACGAGCGTGGGGTGGCCGGGCTCGTCGACCAGATCGCGGGTGACGACCGAGTGGGCGCGCTTGCCCAGCCCGTGCGGGTTGCCCGGCCCGGAGTCGATCTCCACCGCGATGAAGCCGTCGCCGAGCTCACGCCGCAGCGTCTCGAACCGCTCGGCGGGCACGAGCTTGTCGGCGCTGAACCGCAGGCCGAGCACACACACTCCGTCGGATGCGACCCGCTGCTTCACCCGGTTGAAGTCGTCGTCGCTGATGCCGACGGCCGCCTTGCGCTTGCGGCCGGGCCCGGTCGGCAGCGATGGCTGGCTCAGCACCGGCGCGAGCATGGCCTCGTCGACCATCATCCCGAGCGCGAACCCGCCGGTGAAGCACATCCCGATCGCGCCGACGCCGGGGCCGCCGCATTCGGCGTGGGCGTCGGCGGCGAGCTTGCGCAGCCACCCGATGGCCGGGCTCGTGCGATCGAGGGCGAAGGCGGTGAACTCACGCGTGACGCACGCCGTCCAAGGGAACGCAGCGCGTACCCCATGCTGAACTCCTTGCCCGGCGTGCCGAACAGGGAGGGCATGAACACGGTGAGGCCGGCGTCGACCACGTGCCGACCGAACTCGATGACGTCGGGGTGCAGGCCGGGTGCTTCGTGGATGACGATCACCGCCGGCCCCGACCCGGCACGGAAGACGCGGTGCGTGAACCCGTCGTGGGTGAACTCGGATTCCTCGAACCCGGCAAGCGCCTTCGAGTGGTCAGCCATGGCCGTTTCTACACCTCGGAGGGGCTGATCTCGTCGAGGGTGCGGTCGGCGGGCTCGGGCAACCACGGGAGCACAAGGAACGCCGCGATCAGGGGCGCGATCCCGCAGATCGCAATGGCACGACCGAGGCCGCCGACCACGGTGTCGAGATTGGTGGCCAGCAGGAGCCCGGTCGCCGAACCGCTGACGCCGCAGACGAGCAGCAGCGCGCTCGACGTCCCTCGGATCTCGGTGGGGAACAGTTCGGTTCCGAACGCGCCGAGCGCGAGGCCGGCGCAGGCGGCCGCCACGATCGCCAGGGTCGAGGTCACCCAGAGGGTCGCGCCGGAGCCGAGGAAGAAGGCCATCTGGAGCGCGCTGCTCGCGGCCAGCGCGAGGATCCCCAGCGGGCGCCGTCCCCGCGATTCGGCGAGCCGTCCGGCGATGATGATCCCGATCAACCCGGGGAAGCCGTTGGTCACGCCCCGGAACAGTGCGATGGCGGTGTTCGAGAACCCGTGCTCGTCGGTGAGGAACCGGTTGGTGAGCTGCGCCGACGGGGCACTGAACAGGTTCGTCAGGAATGCCGCTGCCCCCACGAGCGCGAAGCGCCATCCGTATGTCCGGTCGAACAGCTCGCGCATACGACCGCGTGCCGATGTCCGGACCGAGAGCGCTTCGTAGCGACGGGTCTCGCGCAGATGGCGGGCGAATCGGGGCAGCAGCACGAGCGCGAGCGCGCTGATCGCGAACGCAATTCGCCACGACTGCGAGCCGAGGTCGGAGATCGGGAGGAGTGCGACCGCGATTGCGAATCCCGCTCCGGCGGCGAGCGCCAGCATGGCGAGCGCGTAGGCCCGGGCGCCGTCGGGGGCTTCCTCGACGACGGCGATCGCCGCCACGACCAGGGTGGCGCTCACGAACGCCCGGGTCAGCAGCTGCGCGCCGGTGAAGATGATGAACCCCGGCGCGAGCGCGGAGACGGCGTTGGCGATGCATACGCCCGCGAAGCAGCCCAGCAGGATCCGGCGTCGCCCCCGCCGGTCGGCCAGCGCGCTGGCAACCAGCGAGACCAGCACGCCGACGCGTGAGACAGCTAGGGCTACCCCCAGCTGACGGTTGGTCGCGCCGAAGGCGTCGGTGACGGAGTCGGCGTTTTGGCCGAACAGGGCGCCGGCGAAGTTCGTCACCGCCGCGATCGCCGCCACCGTGGCCACCAGGACAGCCGCTTCGGGCGTGAAGGTCACCGGGGGGACAAGCGTCGTGCGGCGGAGGCGGGGTTCGGGCTCGCCGGCGAGGGCGGCGCGCAACCGGGCGGCCGCGTGCTCGACGGCGCGCCGGCGGGCCCGGCTGAGAACGGGACCGAAGACCCACCCGAAGTAGGGCAGGCGAAGGCTGGAGCTGCTGTCGAGGGCGACGTCCGTCTTGCCGTCGCTCGCGCCCAGGATCTCGACCCGGAGCGTCGCGGTGGCCTCGCCGGCGCCGTCGAGCGGACCGGTCAGCGCGCGGTCAGCGGCGGGCTCGACCCCCAACACCTCGCGGGCGACCTCGCGGACGCGGTCGGGAGGCGCGTCGAGGGTGATGAGCATCCGCCGACGCACGTGCGGCATGCTACGGCGTTACCCGTGGAGCGGAGGATCGCATGGCCAAGCTGCAGCCCGGCGACAAGGCCCCCGACTTCGCTTTGATCGACCAGCGCGACAAGCCGGTGAAGCTGAAGGACTTCCGCGGGAGGCGTCTGGTCGTCTACTTCTACCCGAAGGCCGACACGCCCGGGTGCACGACCCAGTCGTGTGCAGTACGCGATTCGCGCGCCGACCTGAAGAAGCTGAAGGCGGCGGTGGTCGGCATCAGCCCGGATACCCCTGCGAAGCAGAAGAAGTTCGACGACAAGTACGACCTGGGGTTTCCGCTGCTCGCCGACGAGGGCCACAAGGTCGCGAGCTCCTGGGGCGTGTGGGGCGACAAGGCCATGTACGGCAAGAAGTTCAAGGGGATCATCCGCTCGGCGTTCGTTATCGACGAGAAGGGCAAGATCGCCGACGCGTTCTACAAGGTGAGTCCCAAGGATACGGTGGCCAAGGTGACCGCGGCGCTGGAGGGGTGAGCGAGACCGACGGGATCGACGTCGGCGATTGCGACGACATCCCGCTCGCCCGGACGCTCTTCCGCGAGTACCTCGAGGCCACCATCGAGGAGATCGGGCTCCCGAATCCGGAGGAGTCGCCCACCGTCCTCGCGGGCATGCGGGCCGACATCGACGCCCTGCCTTGGCCCTACGTCCCGCCCAATGGAGCGCTCCTCGTCGCCCGGGTGGGCGACGCGGCGGCGGGATCGGTGGGGCTGGCCCGCCTCGACGCGACCACGACCGAGCTGCGGCGTCTGTGGGTTCGCCCCTCCTTCCGGCGCGCCGGCGTGGCGCGGACGCTCACGGTGGCCAGCTTCGAGCGCGCCGCCGCGCTCGGCTCCGAGCGCATCGTCCTCGACGTCGTGCCGTCCCGCACGGGCGCGATCGACCTCTACCGCTCGCTCGGCTTCACCGAGATCGAGCCCTACGACGAGTACCCGTTCCCGATGGTGTTCCTCGGCCGGGCCGTCTGATCAGGCGCCGATGGCGTGGAAGCCGCCGTCGACGTGGAGCATCTCCCCGGTGGTGGCGGGAAAGAGATCGGAGAACAGCGCGACGCACGCCTTTGCTACCGGCTCCGTGTCCTTGACGTCCCAGCCGAGTGGGGCGCGCTGCGCCCAGACCTCCTCGAACTGGTCGAAGCCGGGGATGCTGCGCGCCGCGATCGTACGAAGCGGCCCCGCGCACACGAGGTTGACGCGGATGCCCTTCGGCCCGAGTTCGCGCGCGAGGTACCGCGCGGTCGACTCGAACGCCGATTTGGCGACGCCCATCCAGTCGTAGACCGGCCAGGCCTGGGTGTTGTCGAAGTCGAGTCCGACGATCGACCCGCCATCGTCCATGAGCGGCAGCGCCGCGACCGCCAGGCCCTTGAGGGAGTAGGCGGAGATCTGGAGCGCCACCGCGACGTCGTCCCACGGCGCGTCGAGGAACCCCCCGCCCAGACACGACTCGGGTGCGAACGCGATCGCGTGCAACACCCCGTCGAGCTGGCCGCCCACCGCTCCGGCGAGCGCTTCGAGGTGCGCCGGATCGGTCACGTCGAGCTCGACGATCTCGGGTGGCGTCGGCAGACGCTTGGCCGCCCGTTGCGTGAGGCTCATCGCCCGCCCGAACGACGTGAGTACGACGTCGGCGCCATCTTCCTGGGCGCGGCGGGCCACGCCGAATGCGATCGACGAGTCGTTGAGCACGCCGGTCACGAGGATGCGCTTGCCGTCGAGGAGCATTTCCGGGAGGTTAGAGCGGGGTGTTGGAGTGGCGTCCCGGCCGCAGCAGGACCGCGTCCCGCTTCGTTGCCAGGCGACCGAGGGCGGCTCCGAGCGCCCGCCGGGTGTCGGTGGCGGCGATAACGTCGTCGATGTAGCCCCGCTCGGCGGCGACGAGCGGGTTGGAGAACTGAGCGTCGTACTCCTCCACCAGCGCGGCATGCTCGGCGGCGCGCTCGTTCTCATCGGCGATAACGGCGAGGCGCCGGCCGTGCAGGATCTGTACCGCCCCGGTCGCGCCCATGACCGCGATCTCGGCGCCGGGCCAGGCGACGCACCAGTCGTTCCCGAGATCCCTCGAGTCCATGACGATGTAGGCGCCGCCGTACGCCTTCCGGAGCACGACGCCGAGCCGGGGGACGGTGGCGGTGGCGTAGGCGTGCACGAGCTCGGCTCCGTGCCGGATCATGCCGCGCCACTCGAGGTCGCGGCCGGGCTCGAACCCGGGGGTGTCAACGAAGGTGACGAGCGGAAGGTTGAACGCGTCGCACCATTGCACGAAGCGGGCCGCCTTGCGCGACGCCTCAATGTCGAGGGTGCCGGCGCGGTGCGCCGGTTGGTTGGCGATCACCCCTACCGGCCGTCCGTCGAGCCGGGCGAGGCCGGTCACCATGTTGGCCGCGTAACGGGGGCGCAACTCGAGGAAGGACTCGTGGTCAAGTACGTCGGTGACGACGTCGCGGACGTCGTAGGCGGCCGAGGCGCGCGCCGGCACCGCATCGGCCGCGGCCGTGCAGTCGCGGTCGATCGGGTCGATGGCGGCGGCGCGGGGCGGGTCCTCGAGGTTGTTGGCGGGCAGGTATTCGAGCAGATGGGACAGCGCGAGCCGCGCCTCGTCCTCGTCGTGCACGACGAGCGCAGCTACGCCGCTGCGGGCATCGTGCACCGCAGCACCGCCCAGCCGGTTCCGGGTCGTGGGCACGCCGGTGAATGCGGCCACCGTGTCGGGGCCGCTCACGTACGCGAACGCGTCGTCCGTCATCACGACGTGGTCGGCCAGCCCGAGCAGCAGCGCAGGACCGGAGACGCACGGCCCCACAACCGCGAGGAGCGTGGGCACGACGCCCGAGGCGTCGGTGAGGGCACGCGCCACTCGTCCCCAAGCGTGGAGGGCGGCGACGCCTTCACCGACGTCCGCGCCCGAGGTCGCCACGACGCCGACCACGGGGATGCCGAGCTCGATGCCCATCCGCACCGTCCGTTCGAGGGTCTCGCCCTCGGGCACGCCGATGGCGCCCCGGTGCTTCCCGCCCTCGAGGCGGAACCAGCTGACCGTGTGCCCCTCGAGCTCGCCCAGCGCGGCGGTGACCGCGGCGCTGCGCGGCGCGACCAGGGGCGCGCCCGAAGGGGCGGGCACCAGCGGGGTGGTCACGCTCCTCCGACTCCCGGTGCCGGGAGGGGTTACGGCGCTCAGGATGGGGCCGGCGCCAGGATCAGCGTGGCGTTGTGCCCACCGAAGCCGAAGGAGTTCGACAGCGCAGGCTTCGAGCCGATCTGCCGGGCCTCGCCCCCGACCACGTCGACGCCGATGTCGTCGCCGATGCGTTCCAGGTTGGCGGTGGGCGGGACCACGCCCTCGCGGAGCGACAGCAGCGCGGCCATCGCCTCGACCGCGCCGGCGGCGCCGATGAGATGGCCGGTCACGCCCTTGGTCGAGGTGACCGGGGGTACGTCGTCGCCGAACACCTTCCTGACCGCCTCGGCCTCGGCGGCGTCGTTGAGATCGGTCGAGGTCCCGTGGGCGTTGACATGTCCGATCGCGCCGGGCTCGAGCCCGGCATCGTCGAGCGCGAGCTGCATGCAGGCGGCGGCGCCGGCACCACCGGGAGAGGGTGCGGTGATGTGGTACGCGTCGGCATTGCGCCCGTACCCGGTGACCTCGCCGTAGATCTTCGCCCCGCGCGCCTGGGCGCGCTCCAGCGCTTCGATGACCAGGAACGCGGCCCCTTCGCCGATCACGAAGCCGTCGCGATCGGCGTCGAAGGGACGCGAGGCCCGCTCGGGCTCGTCGTTGCGCGCGCTCAGTGCGCCCATGCGGGCGAAGGCCGCGACCGTCATCGGCGTCACGCACGCCTCGGTCCCACCCGCCATCACCACATCGGCAGTGCCGTCGCGCACGAGCCGGACGGCCTCGCCGATGGCGTGGGCGCCGGCCGCGCAGGCGGTGGCGATGCACACGTTGGGCCCGGTCCAGCCGAACTGCATGGCGACCACGCCCGCGGTGGCGTTCGCCATCATCAACGGGACCGTGAAGGGGCTGACGCGCGCCGCACCCTTGTCGAAGAAGATCTGCATCTGGTTCTCGTGGCTCTCGAGCCCGCCGACGCCGGTCCCGGTGACCACCGCGCACCGGCTGGGGTCGGCGCCGAGCTCGCCGGTGTCGGCGAGCGCGTCGGCGGCGGCGGCGAACCCGAGTTGGGTGACGCGGTCCTGGCGGCGCGCCTCCTTGGGTCCGAAGTAGGGGACGGGGTCGAAGTCGCGGACCTCACCCGCGAACCGAACCGGCAGCTCGGAGGGATCGAAACGCTGGATCGTCGCCGCGGTCGCGCGCCCGGCGCGGATGGTCGACCAGAACGAGTCGACATCGTTGCCGGCGGGCGCCTTGACGCCCAGGCCGGTGACGGCCACCCGGGGCCTGCCCCGGCCGTCGGTGAGCGTCATGTGCTGGCGCCCACCTTGGAGAGCACCAGGTCGACCGCTTGGCCGACGGTCAGTACGCCCTCGAGGTCCTCCTCGGGGACGGAGATGTCGAAGTTCTCCTCGAGCGCCATGACCAGCTCCACCAGGTCGAGGCTGTCGGCCTCGAGGTCCTCCTTGAAGCGGGCCTTCTCGGTCACCTGGGACGGCTCGACGCTGAGCACCTCGACCGCCACCCCCTGGATGACGGACAGCACCTTCTCTCGGTCCATGGTTCCTTCCTCCTGTGCGTGGGAGCGGGGGCTAATGGCCCATGCCGAGGCCACCGTCCACGGGCACCAGCGCGCCCGTGATGTAGCCGGCAGGGTCGGAGCAGAGGAAGGCGACGACTGCGCCCACCTCCTCCGGGGTCCCGAAGCGACCGAGGGGCACCGCCGCCGATGCCCGTTCGTGCCAGTCCTCCGGCATGCCCTCCGTCATGGAGGTCACGATAGGCCCTGGTGCGACGACGTTGCAGGTGATGCCGCGAGGCGCGAGCTCCTTGGCGACGGAGCGCGACAGTCCGAGCAGGCCCGCCTTGGCGGCGGCGTAGTTGGCCTGGCCGGGCCCGCCGATGTGCGCGCCCACCGACGAGACGTTCACGATCCGTCCGAATCGGGCCCTCATCATGCGGCCGGTGGCGCGCCGGATCGTGGAGAACGCGCCGGTGAGGTTCACGCGGATGACGTCGTCCCAGGCCTCGTCGCTCATGCGGGCGACCAGGCCGTCGTTGGCGATGCCGGCGTTGTTGACCAGCAGCTCGACCGGTCCCCAGGCCGACTCGATCTCGTCGAAGGCGGCGTCGACCGCGGCCCGGTCGCCGACGTCGGCTCGGATGGCGAGGGCGTCGGCACCGGCGGCCTCGATTGCCGACTGCGTCTCCTTGGCGCCGTCCTCGTCGCGGGAGTAGCAGAACGCCACCCGGTTGCCCGCGTCGGCGAGCGCGACCGCGGCCGCCCGGCCGATGCCGCGAGACGCGCCGGTGACGAAGGCTGTACGGGCGCTCAGGGCGTTCCCCAACGGAGGAGGGCGCTGCCCCACGTCATGCCGGCGCCGAAGCCGGAGAGCAGGACCAAGTCGTCGGCCCGGAGCCGGCCGTCCTCCGCCGCCTCGGCCAGCGCGAGGGGAATCGACGCCGCCGACGTGTTGCCGTAGCGCTCGAGGTTCACGATGGTGCGCTCCCGGGGGATGCCGAGACGGTTGGCGGCCGAATCGATGATCCGGACGTTGGCCTGGTGCGGCACGAACCAGGCGACCTCCGAGGATGCCACGCCCGCGCGGTCCAGGGTCGTAACGGCCGAGTCGACGACGGCGCGGACCGCCCGCCGGAACACCTCTTGCCCCGACATCTTCAGGTACTGCTCGCCGTTCGCGATCGTCTGCGGACTGGCAGGGAGGCGGCTGCCCCCGGCGCGGATCTCGAGCAGACCGGTGGCGGAGCCGTCGCAGCCGAGGTCCCAGGCGAGGAGGCCGCGACCGTCGTCCCCAGAGGGTGAGAGCACCGCGGCGGCGGCGCCGTCACCAAAGAGGATGCAGGTGGCGCGGTCGGCAGGATCGATGATGCGGCTCAGCGTCTCGGAGCCGATGACGAGCACGTTCCGCAGGTCGCCGGTCGCGAGCAGCGACGAGCCGGTGACGAGCATGTAGACGAAGCCGGCGCACCCCGCGGCGAGATCGAACGAGCCGCAGCGGAGCCCGAGCGCCTCACCGACGAACGCGCCGGTGTGGGGGATGGGCTGCTCGGGCGTCGCGGTGGCGATGATGAGCAGGTCGATCTCGTCGGGTGTGATGCCGGCGTGCTTGATCGCGGCGGTCGCGGCTTCCACCGCCAGTGTCGCGGTCGTCTCCGACGGACCGGCGATGCGGCGCTCGCGGATCCCGGTGCGCTCGACGATCCACTCATCGGTGGTGTCGACCCGGGCCTCGAGCTCGGCGTTGGTGAGGCGCCGCTCGGGGACGGCCGTACCCCAACCGGCGACACAGGCCCGCACGACTAGGCGACCCGGAGCCAGGCGACGGGCTGGCCTTCGCGCAGGCGTTCGCCCGGGTGCGCCAGCATGCCGACCAGCTCGCCTGCGAACGGGCTGCGGACGGGCGTGGCGGTGCCGGGCCCCTCGACCACGCCGATGGGCTGGCCCTCGGCCAGTTGGTCGCCGGCGTCGTTGTCGGAGCTCTCGAGGGGCCGGAACACCCCCACGGTCGGCGCCACGATCACCCGTTCGGGGACGAGCAGCGCCTCGCCGGACGCGTGCATGGGCTCGTTCATCAGCTGACTCCTTCGAGGGCGGGGAGGTCGGACGGGGTGGCGACCCCCTGCACGGGGATTTTCGGGGGGATGCGTTTTGCGAGAGTCGCGAGCATCGAGCCGTGCCCGATCTCGAGGCAGGTGGTCGCGCCGAGACCGGCGAGCGTCCTCATCGACGGCCGCCAACGGACGGGCACGGCGACGTGCTGCGCGAGGCGGTCCCGCCAGCCTTCGGTGTCGTCGTAGGCGTTGCCGTCGTGGTTCGAGACCACCGGGGCGGAGGGCGCGCCGAACCGGACGTCGGGCAGCACGTCGCGTGCGAGCGCTTCGGCCGCGTCGCGCATGAGTGGGGTGTGGAACGCGCCGCCCACGTTCAGCGGTGTGGCTCGTTTGACGCCCAGTTCCTTGGCGCGCCCGCCTCCCTGGTCGACGCCGTCGGGGGTGCCGGCGATGACGACCTGGCCGGGCGCGTTGTCGTTGGCGATCCAGCACGCGTCGGGGGCGGCACCGCACGCCTCGTGGGCCTGGTCGAGGGTGGCGCCGAGCAGCGCCGCCATCTTCCCGGGGTGGGCATCGGCGGCCTGCTGGGTGAGCTCAGCCCGGCGAGCGGCGAAGCGCACGCCGTCCTCGACGTCGAGCACGCCCGCGGCGATCAGCGCGGTGACCTGGCCGAGCGAGTGGCCGGCGAACCCGGCGGGGGCGGAGACCTGCTCGCGGACGGCTTCCCAGGCGACGAGCGAGGTGAGGAGGACGGCGAGCTGGGCCTCGCGGGTGCGGGCGAGCTGCTCCGCCGGCGCGTCGGTGAGGAGCCGGCCCAAGGGTTCACCCAGGCCGGCCTCGGCCCGTTCGATGACGCTCCAGGCGGGGTGGTCGCGCCAGGGCAGGCCCATCCCGGGCTCCTGGGTCCCCTGACCGGGGAAGATCACCGCCACGCTCACGCGTTCGCGCCTCCGCCCATTGCGAGTGGTTGTCGTCGTCCGACCGACGCCGACACGGCATGGTTACATGCGCAGGTCAGACGGCCGAGAACGGGGCGGGAACGCTCGTCGACAGGGGGTTACTCGTGAGTACCGACGGTTCCGACGAGCTGGTGGCGCTGCTGCCGCACGGCCCCGAGTTCCGCTTCGTCGACGCCGTCGACGCCCACGAGCCCGGCGCGTCGATCGAGGCGCGGTACCGCGTCACCGGGGACGAGCCGTTCCTGGCCGGCCACTTCCCGGGCAACCCGGTGTTCCCCGGCGTGATCCAACTCGAAGCGCTGGCCCAGGCCGGGGCGATCGCGGTGCTCGCCGACGAACGCTACGCCGAGAAGCTGCCGCTGTTCGGAGGGGTGGAGAAGGTGCGCTTCCGCCGGCTGGTGCAGCCGGGCGACGAGATGGTGCTGAGCGTCACGCTCGAACGGTTGAGTGCGCGTGGCGGTTGGGGCCAGGGCAAGGCGACGGTCGACGGGAAGGTGTGCTGCGAGGCCCGGTTGTTCTTCGCGCTCGGGCCGGCGCCGGGCTGACGGTCAGGCGGCGGGCCCGGGGGCGTCGGACTCCTCGGCCTCACGCTCCCTCGCCTCCTGCTCTTCCTTCTCTCCCTCGGCTATGGCGGCCGGGTCCTCACCGAGGAGGATGCGCGACTCGATCGCGTCGTCGAGCGGCGGCTCCTGGCGGACGGAGCGCCACGGCGCGACGACGATCAGCACGAGCAGGAGCGCAGACACCGAGACCAGCACGAC
>JACDBD010000355.1 GCA_013695115.1 Actinomycetota bacterium
GAGCTGGCGGGCAAACGACTCGAACGCTCCCTTCGCGCCGATGACCCAGCCTCCGCCGTGGATGAGGACAACCGCCGGGTGCACGCCCCCGCCCGGCGGCAGGTAGGCATCGAGGCGAAGCTCCGTGTTGTCGACTTCGCGGTATACGACATCGCGCCGTACCTCGATGTCGCCCCGGGTCGGCTCGCTGCCGGGCGACGCCGCCATGCCGGCGATCGCGAGCGTGAGGCCCGCGACGACGATGCGCATCCGTCTTCCCTCGCTTTCCGGAAGTCGTCGTCCCACGCGCTCGTTCTAGCGCGCATGACGCCGGTGTCGTATTCGGTCGAGGCATCGGCGCGTTCACTGCGCCGTCACTTCCGTCGGCGATCGGTCGGCGGCGAAGAGCCAGACCGCGAACCCGACGGAGATCGCGCTGTAGGCCACGAGCAGCAAGGCCGCGGGGACCGGCGGCCTCCAGTCCGGGTGCAAGGGGTAGTTGAAGGGCCCGGGCGCGCCCACCGACCAGCGTCGCATCGCTTGATAGAACGCGAGGACTTGCGCCACGACGAGGATGCCGGCAAGCGCGGGAACGAACCGGCTGGGGAGGAGGACGCGTCGGGCGGCATCCGACTGGAGCGCGAAGACCGCCAGCAGCGGTACGCCGACTGCGAAGGGCAGGGTGTAGCGACCCTGCCAGTAGAACCCGTAGCTCCGGGCCTGCCACACCTCGAGCACGATCGGGACGACGACGGTGATGATGATCGCGGCGAGCATGGCTACCACGTACCGCGGCGCGCCGAATGCCACGGCCATGAGGATCAGCGAGCCCAGCGCGACGGTGAGCAGCAGGTAGGTGAGGGAGAGGAGCCTGGTATCGAGCCAGCCGAGGTGGCCGAGCATCTCGACGAATAGCGTGAAGGATCTCCCCATCACCCGGAGCACGATCTGGCCGTTGGTCAGCCGGGTGGGGCGGTCGGCCAGGACGCTCAGTTCGAGACCCTTCGCCAGGAAGATCCACGCAAGTTGCGCCGCAACGCACGCGGCCACGATCCCGGCCCAGACGCGCGCGACGGTCGCTCGAGACAGTCGTCGGAGTGCGTCCCGGCCCATGAGACCTACGAAGATCAATGTCATGAGGGCGAGCCAGAGCATCGAGTTCTGGCGCGCCAGGACCAGTACCGATCCCGCGATGCCGAGTTGCGTCACCAGGCCGGGGTCGGGATCGCGGCCCGCGCGCAGCTCGGACACGAGGACGAGCCCACAGGCCCAGGCCGCGATGCCGGCGGCGATCTCGGGCGCGCTCGGGTTCACCGCACTGCTGAAAGCGAGCACCATCGGCGTCAGGGCGACCGCCAACCCCGCGAACGCGACGCGAGGGGCGGGAGTGCGAGAGAGCGCGCCGACGGCGATGGCGACGAAGAGCGCGGTGATGAGCGCGGTCGTAAACCTCATGAGGTAGACGGCGCCGGTAACTGTTGGCCAGAGGCGAGAGACCGCTCCGACCACTCCGTAGTACACGGGCGGATGGCGGCCGGCTTCCGTGGGAATCGAGACGATTCTCGTCTCCGAGCCTGCGACGCGGAAGCACGAGGCGTCCCGGCCTTTGAACCTGGCGAAGCAGCTCGAGGAGTCGATCGAGCGCGCGTAGGCCTCCGGGAGGTCGACGAAGAGGTAGCCCTTTGGCGCCTCGGACCCCGAGTCCGACGACTCGTCGCCGGCGAATTAGCCGCGCGCGATCGCGGCGGCACGGGTTGCGTGGGCGGGCTCGTCCGCGTTGGCGAACAGGGGTGCCGCGACTGCCCACAGGCCGCTCAGCCCGAAGACGAGCGCGGCGGTGACCCAGTAGCGGGCCCGGGGGCTGGATCGGAGTGCGTAGAACCTCGCCGCGATCGGCATCGGAGATTCGCCGGTCGTCAGACCGAGAGGTCAGCCGGTGGGCTGGCGCTCCTCCTCGAGGAGCTGCTCGAAGGGATCGGGCTCGAGCAGCGAGAGGCGCAGGTCGAGGAGGAAGTCGAGGACCTCGGACCCCGAGACGAGATCGCGGCTACCGAAGCGCTCCAGCGCTTCGTCGATCTGGGTGGTCAGCCGGTCCCGCTCGTCCATCCCGTCCCTCCCGTCATCGATCGGCGTCCTAGTCCCTGCAACCTAGTCGCCGCCGGTTTCATGCCCTTGTCAGACATGTTACGAACCTGAGTACGGCACGTGGGGGCGGATTCTTGACTCCGGCCGAACGTCACACCCGCCGGGTCCACCCTCAGGAGGCCTCGTCCAGCCCCTGCTGGAGCGTGTTCCAGGCCAGGGTGGCGCATTTGATACGGACCGGGAACTTCACCACCCCTTGGAGGGCCTCGAGGTCGCCCAGCCGGACTCCCTCGAGCTCGTCGGCGAGATCCGAGCCGTCGCTCTCGCCCTCGAGCTTCGACTCGTGGATCGACATCAGCGCCTTGAATGCGCGGATCAGCCGGCGGATCTCGTCGACCGGCTTCCCCTTCACCGCCGAGCTCATCATCGACGACGACGCCTGGCTGATCGAGCAGCCCTGCCCGGCGATCTTCACGTCGCTCACGGTGCCGTCATCGACCTCGAGGTAGAGGACGACCTCGTCGCCGCAGAGCGGGTTGAAGCCCTCGAACTTGTTGGCCGGCGGCACCGGCAGCTCGCCCCGGTTCCGCGGCGCGCGGTAGTGGTCGAGGATGATCTCGCGGTAGAGGTCTTCGATCCCGGGCATCTCGGCGCAGCCTAACTAGACGGCAAAGAACTTCTCGGCGGTGACGAGCGCGTCGACGAGCGCGTCGGCGTCGGCCTCGTCGTTGTAGACGTAGAACGACGCCCGCGTCGTGGCGGGCACGCCCAGCACCCGCATCAGCGGCTTGGCGCAGTGATGGCCGGCTCGTACGCACACCCCGTCCTCGTCGAGCACCTGGGAGACGTCGTGGGCGTGGATGTTCTCGAAGAGGAACGAGATCACCGCGCCGCGGGTGTCGAGGTCGTCGTGGCCGTAGATGGTGAGCCGATCACCGAAGCGCTCGCGCAGGGCCCGCAGCGTGTACCCGGCGAGGAGGCGCTCGTGGGCCCGAACCGCGTCGAGGCCGATCCCCTCGAGGTAGTCGATGGCCGCGCCCAGCCCGGTGGCCTCGACGATGGGCATGGTGCCGGCCTCGAACTTCCACGGCAGCTCGTTGGGCGTGAAGCCCTCGAAGCTGACGTCGCTGATCATCTCGCCGCCACCGAGGAACGGGGGCATTGCGTCGAGCAGCTCCTCGCGTGCCCACATGCCCCCGATGCCGCTCGGCCCGAGCATCTTGTGGCCGGTGAACCCCACGAAGTCGGCGCCCCACGCCTGCACGTCGACGGGGAGATGCGGGACCGCCTGGGCGGCGTCGACCAGGACGAGCGCGCCGGCGGCGTGGGCGACCTCAGTGAGCGCGGGGATGTCGTTGATCGTGCCGAGCACGTTGGACATGCCCGCCACCGCCAGCAGCTTGGCCCCGTCGAGCAGGCGGGGGAGCTCGTCGGTGTCGAGGCGGTAGTCGGACGTGATCGGGAGCCAGCGCAGCTCGATGCCGCGCTCGGCCGCGAGGATGTGCCACGGCACGATGTTCGAGTGGTGCTCCATCTCGGTGAGGACGATGGCGTCGCCCTCCCGCAGGTTGGCGCGGGCCCAGGTGTAGGCGACGAGGTTGATGGCCTCGGTGATGTTCTTGGTGAAGACGATCTCGCGCCACGACGGTGCGTTCAGCAGGCGCGCGACCTTCTGGTGCGCAGCAAGGTAGGCGGCGGTCGACTCCTCCGAGATCGTGTACACGCCCCGGTGGATGTTGGCGTAGTACTCGCGCAGGTGGCGGTCCATCGCGTCGATGACCGCCAGCGGCTTCTGGGAGCTGTTGGCGGAGTCGAGGTACACGAGGCGCTTGCCATGAACCTGGCGAATCAGGATCGGGAAGTCGGCCTTGATGCGGTCGACGTCGAGCGGGTCGCGCACGTCGGTGACGCTCATGCCGCCAGTTCCCGGAATGCGTCGAAGCCCTCGCGCTCGAGCCGTTCGGCCAGCTCGACGCCGCCTGACGCCACGATGCGACCGCCCAGGAGGATGTGCACGGCGTCGGGGGTGAGGTGCTCCAGGATGCGGCGGTAGTGGGTGATGAGCAGGATGCCGAGCTCGGGGCGGTCCTTTCGCACCTCCTCGATGCCGTGGGCGACGATTCGGAGCGCGTCGATGTCGAGGCCGGAGTCGGTCTCGTCGAGCACGGCGACGTCCGGCTCCATCAGCGCCATCTGGAGGATCTCGTTGCGCTTCTTCTCACCGCCGGAGAAGCCCTCGTTGAGGTAGCGCTCGGTGAAGCGGTCGTCCATGCCGAGCCGCTTGGTCCACTCGATCAGCTCCATGCGCACCTCGAGCACCGACAGGTCCTCGATGCCCTTGCGGGCGGCCATGGCCTGGCGCAGGAAGTTCAGCACGCTGACCCCGGGGATCTCTTCGGGGTGCTGGAAGCCGAGGAACAGGCCCCGCCCGGCCCGCTCGGGCGTCGAGAGCGCGGTCACGTCCTCGCCGTGGACGAGGATCCGGCCCTTGGTGACGGTGTAGGCGGGATTGCCCAGCAGGGTGCTCGCGAGGGTCGACTTCCCCGAGCCGTTGGGCCCCATCAGGGCATGTACCTCGCCGGGCGGGACGGCGAGGGAGACACCCTTCAGGATCTCGGTGCCCTCGACGGAGACGTGGAGGTCGTCGATCTCGAGGAGGGCCGTGGGGGAGTCGGGGCCACGGCTCGGGCTCATGCCCCAATTCTAATAACACTACGCGGGTAGTGGAAATCCGCCTTAGGGGCGGACCGGGGCGGCGACGGCGGGGTCGGCGACGGGCTCGGTGACCGGCTCGGGGGCCTCGGCCCTCCGGCGCCACCGGCGAGGTGGATCCGACCACGAGCGGGCGGTCCGGTAGCGGGGCCGGCCGGTGATCCGGCGCGCCAGATTCATGGCCGGGTCTTCGACCGTTTCGGCCGGAGGTGCCGTCCCCTCACTCACGCCGTGCTCCTTAGCCCAAAGGACATGTGATGTCTACACACGCGCGGCAGCGCCTCAGCTCGAGAACGCCAGCGAGAGTGCGAAGTCGCCGGCAACGTCGGTCCACCAGTGGGCGAGGCCCAGCCCGGCCGCCGCCAGCTCGGCCTCGACCCCCTCGCGGCGGAACTTGGCGCTGATCTCGGTGCGCATCTCCTCGCCGGCGGCGAACTCGACGTCGAGGTCGAGGGCGGCGACCCTCGCGGTCTGCGGCTCGGGCGAGCGCAGCCGCATCTCGATCCACTCAGCCTCGGGGACCCAGCGGGCGACGTGCTCGAAGCGCTCGGGCACGAAGTCGGCGCCCAGCGCGCGGTTGAGCACCGCGAGCACGTTGCGGTTGAACGCCGCGGTCACCCCGGCGTCGTCGTCGTAGGCGGCCTCGAGCCGGACCGGGTCCTTGACCAGGTCGGTGCCGAGCAGGAAGGCGTCGCCGGGTGCGAGCCCGGCGGCGATCTCGGCGAGGAAGGTGGCCCGCGTGTCCGGCACGAGGTTGCCGATCGTGCCGCCGAGGAAGGCGACTATCCGCGTTCCCCCTGCCGGGAGGAGGGAGAGGTGGCGCTCGAAGTCGCCTACCACCGCGTGCACCTCGATGCCCGGCAGCTCCCGTTCGATCGCGGCGGCGGCCGACCGCAGCGTCGGCTCGCTCACGTCGAAGGGCACGAACCGGCGGAGCGTGCCCGCCTCCGTGAGCGCGCCGAGCAGCAGGCGGGTCTTCTCCGAGGTCCCCGAGCCCAGCTCGACCAGCGTGTCGGCGCCGGTGACGCGGGCGATGTCGGCGGCGCGCGTGTCGATGATCGAGCGCTCGGCCCGGGTCGGGTAGTACTCGGGCAGCCGGGTGATCTCCTCGAACAGCTCGCAACCCCGTTCGTCGTAGAACCATTTCGGCGGCAGGTCCTTGGGGGTCGCGGTCAACCCGACGCGGGCGTCGTGTTCGAGCGCCCGGCCAAGATCGTCCG
>JACDBD010000367.1 GCA_013695115.1 Actinomycetota bacterium
GTGCCAGCGTGCGCGCGCTGGCCGAGGACCAGGTGGGCGTGACCCGCGTCGCCGTGAGCCCGGACGCCGAGACCGTGTACTTCACCCGGTCGGACCCTGACGTGGTCTGCGGGCAGGACCTCGCGACGCAGATCGTCTCGGTGCCGTTCGAGGGCGGCGACCCCAGGTCTTCGCCAGCGGGCAGGGCGCGGTGGTGAGCCCCGACGGCACGCGGATCGCATATGCGACCGGTGGCGCTCGCGGTGCAGGAGCTCGGGACCGAGAGCTTCTCCCAAGAGCTGTTCGAGGGCGGCGACGCCACGATCGTCCCGCTCAATGTGGTCGCCCGACTCGCGGCGCCTGCTGTACACCGCGCAGACGCCCGACGACGTCGAGATCCGTGAGGTCGAGCCCGGTACCGGCGGGTTACCTCGCGCCGTTTTTTGGTGCCGGACGGCGCGTACCTCGCGACCTACCTCGGCGGTACGGACGCGCTCGCGGTCGTGCAGGACGACGGGACGGGCGTCCACGTGCTCGAGATCGACGCCGCCACCGGCGAGGCCGAGCGCACGCTCTTCGAGGTGGCGGAGCGCCCGGCGTTCCGGTCGCTGGTGGCTGACCCAACCGGTCGCCACCTGCTGTTCACAACAGTCGCCGGCGCCGCCGGTGGCGACAAGGTCTCGCGCTGGTCCGACGGGGAGGAGCCGGTCGTGCTGCTGGAGACCTCGAGCGGAGAGACCGCCGAGGACGCGGTCTGGGTGCCGATCGTCAGCGGCGGGTGATCCAGTCGATGAACTCGTACGGATAACCCAGCTCGAGCGCGCTGACGTCCTCGAGCTGCCGCTCGAGCTCAGGGTCGAGTGTCAAGCCGATCGCGCCGAGGTTGTCGTCGAGCTGCTCCAGCGTGCGGGCGCCGAGGATCGGCGCGGTCACGCCGTCGCGGGTCAGCACCCAGTTGAGCGCGACCTGCGCCGGGCTCTTGCCCAGCTCGGCCGCGACCTTCCCAACCGCTTCGGCCACCGCGAAGTTGTGCTCCTCCTTGAGTCGCTCGCGCATCAGGAACGAGGACGGGGTGCTGTCGCCGGCGCGGCTCTGCGGCGGCGGCTCCTCGCCCCGCCGGTACTTGCCCGTGAGCAGGCCACCACCGAGCGGGCTCCACGGGAGCACGGCCAGACCCTCGTCCCGGCACAGTGGCAGCAACTCGCGCTCGATGTCGCGACATGCGAGCGAGTACTGCGGCTGGAGGGAGGCGAACGGCTCCCACCGGTGCAGCGCGGCGAGCCCGAGCGCCTTGGCGAGCTGCCAGGCGGTGAAGTTGCTCGCGCCCACGTAGCGGACCTTGCCCTCACGGACGAGGTCATCGAGCGTGGAGACCGTCTCCTCCAGCGGGGCGAGCGGGTCCCAGCAATGGATCTGGTACAGGTCGATCCACTCGGTCTGGAGCCGACGCAGCGACCCCTCGACCGCCTCCCGGATGTGACGTCGCGACGCGCCGCCACTGTTGGGGTCGTCGCCCATCGGCATGCGGAACTTGGTCGCGAGCACGATCCCGTCGCGGCGCGCGCTGAGCGCCCGGCCCAGGATCTCCTCCGACGCGCCACCGCCGTACACGTCGGCGGTGTCGACGAAGGTGCCGCCGGCGTCGAGGAACCGGTCGAGGATCGCCCGGCTCTCCTGCTCGTCGATCTCGCGCCCGAACGTCATCGCCCCCAGGCACAGTTCCGTCACCCGAACGCCGGTGCGCCCCAACTGCCGGATCTCCACGATTGGCCCTTTCGCCCGTCCGCAGTACCTTGACACTCTCCCCCAACCGTCGAGAGGAGCGCACATGGGCGGCACGCTGTTCACCGAGCCGGTGCTGGTCGTGAACCAGAAGGCCAAGTTCATCGAGATGGTCAACGAGTACGGCGTGTTCGACCAGAACGGCAACCAGCTCGGCTTCGTGGCCGAGGTCGGCCAGAGCACGGCCAAGAAGATCGCCCGCTTCGTGTCCAGCCTCGACCAGTTCATGACCCACACCTACGAGATCCGCGACGCCGACCAGCAGCCCCAGCTCGTCATGACCCGCCCGCGCAAGATCATGAAGTCGAGCTTCGTGGTGTCGCGGCCCGACGGCACCGAGGTCGGCCAGATCAAGCAGAACAACGTCTTCGGCAAGATCCGGTTCTCGCTCGAGGCCGGCGGCCAGCCGATCGGGGAGCTCAACGCCGAGAACTGGCGCGCCTGGGACTTCCACATCAAGGACGGCGCCGGCAAGGAGGTCGCCCGCATCACGAAGCAGTGGGCCGGCCTCGGCAAGGAGATGTTCACCACCGCCGACAACTACGTGCTCGAGATCAAGGAGCCGATCGAGGACCCGCTTCGGAGCCTGGTCGTCACCGCTGCGCTCTGCGCCGACACCGCGCTCAAGCAGGACTCGAGGTAGTCGACCCCACCGACCGACGATGACGCGGTTGCGGCGCGGGTTGGTCGGTGCGCTCGTCGGGCTGTTCGCGCTCACGACCGTCGCCCCACCATTGGGCTCGGGGCCTGCGGATCGCGGGCGTGGTCGTGATCATGGCCGCGCTCCTCGAACTCGACGCGACGTGGGCGGGGCTCTTCTTCGCGCTGGCGCTCCTGGCCGCCTACGAGGTCGCGTTGGTGTGGGTCGCTCGCGCCGACGCACAATGAACCCGTGAGTCACGACGAACGACGCGGCCCGATCGACCGGGTGCTCGGGATGATGCCGGTCGACGCGGTCGTTCGTCAGGTGGATGCCCAGGCGCTGCTCGACCGCATCGACGTCGACGCGGTCCTCGATCGGGTCGACATCAACCGGGTCTTGTCCCGGGTCGATCTGGACGCGCTGCTCGCCCGCATCGACGTGAATCAGGTGATCGACCGCATCGACGTCAACGCCGTCGCAGCCCAAATCGACGTCGAGGACCTGGTGGCTCGCACCGAGCTCGGCGACCTGCTCGTGCAGTCGACCACCGGGCTGGCGACGAAGGCACTCGACACGCTCCGGGCCCAGGGCGTCGGCCTCGACCAGTGGATGACCCGTTGGGTCAACCGCATCCTCCGCCGGCGGCCGGGCTCGACCCCCGAGGGCCCGCCGCTCCTCGTGTCCGCCCAGGCGGGAGCGGTGCCCCAATGAGCCCAAAGCGGCGAGAGCTGGAGCCCAGCCTGGTCGGCCACTACGCCGGGCCGATGACCCGCCTACTGGCCTATGCCGCCGACGCCGCCCTCGGCACCGCGCTGTTCTCGTTCGGCGCCGGCGCGCTCGTGTGGGTGACGCAGCTGCTGTCGGGCGACCGCTTCGACGTGCGTCACGTCGGGCCGTGGATCGGGTTCCCGCTGCTGGTGGTGTGGGGGTTCCTCTACTTCTTCGTTCCGTTGGCGATGTCGGGTCGGACGCCGGGAATGGCGCTGGTCGGTCTCGAGGTGGTGCGCCGTGACGGTTCGAGCCTCGACGCCGGCCACGCCGCGCTGCGGGTGCTCACGCTGCCGCTCTCGTTCCTGACCGTGGGCATCGGCCTGCTCGGGATCGTCGTCGGCCGCGAGCACCGGGCCCTCCACGACGTCCTGGCCGACACTGCGGTCGTGTACGGATGGGATGCGCGGGCCGCCCGCCTGCGCTTCCTCGCCCTCGGCGGCCGCAACTGATCACTCGCGGAGGCGGCAGGAATCGAACCCACCGGACGGGGATCGCCCGTCCCACTCGTTTTGAAGACGAGGGGGGCCACCAGACCCCGTTCACCTCCGGGCGTGGTCTAGCACGGGCACTTCGGACTACGATCCGACGGCCGACTCGGTCGGCGCGAAGGGAGACCCCGTCTTGAAGAAGCTGCTGATCCTGCTCATCTTGGTCGCGATCGGCATCGCGGTGGCCCGAAAGGTCCGCGAGGTCTGATCGAACGAATGTTGCGTTCCTCGCGCCCGGGGCCTGCCCCGGGCGCGAGGCGCGCCTAGGGAGAACTGCTGGACGAACCTCGGTAGATTGCGCAAGGGATGAAGAACTTCCCCCACCAAGTGAACGAACTCGAGAAGCTGCGCGGTGCCCTGGGCACTCTGCGTGAAGGAGAACGGAGCTGGGTGTTGCTTCTCGATTTGTGCGTCCGGGTGGCCTGCACCGAGCCCCTTCTGCCGCCACACAGACACGGTTTCGCGTACCCATTCGGTCGCGGTGAGCTCATTGAGCTGGTTGCGGGGCGATACGCCGTCCGCATCAGCTGCCTTTCGATGACGCCGGTCTCGCTGACTCACGAATCCGCCTCAGTCGTGGCACTCGATCTCTATGGTGACAGGGGGGTGCGACACCTACGTCGGAACTTCCAAACCAAGGCCGCTTGCGCGGGGCTCAATCGAAGGCAGTGTAAGGG
>JACDBD010000378.1 GCA_013695115.1 Actinomycetota bacterium
GTCGGAGGCGGCCCGCACGTCGGGGGAGCGGCTCGACGCGCTCCGGTCCGAGCGAGCGGGGCTGGAGGAGGAGTTGGCGGGTGTCCGCGAGAAGGCGAGCCGGGCCGAGATCCAGGACGCCGAGACCCGCATGCGCCTCGAGGCCGCGGTCGACAAGCTGCGCGCCGACTTCGACTCCGAGCCTGCCGCCGCCCTCGACGCCGTGCAGCCCGAGGTGCCCGAGGGCACGACCCTCGCCGGGCGGGCGCGGGAGCTCGAGCGGGAGCTCCGCATCATGGGGCCGATCAACCCGCTGGCGCTCCAGGAGTTCGACGCGCTGGAGGAGCGCCACGGCTTCCTTCAGCAGCAGCTCGACGACGTCAAGGCGAGCCGGCGCGACCTGGCTCGGGTCATCCGGGCGGTCGACCGCGAGATCGTCACCGTGTTCCAGTCGGCATTCGCCGACGTCAGCGAGCGCTTCAGCGAGTTGTTCCAGACGCTGTTCCCAGGCGGTGCCGGCCGGCTGTCGCTGACGGATCCCGACGACCTGCTCAACACCGGCATCGAGATCGAGGCCCGACCGTCGGGCAAGCACGTCCGGCGGCTCTCGCTGCTCTCCGGGGGCGAGCGATCCCTGACCGCGCTGGCCTACCTGTTCGCGGTGTTCCGGGCCCGCCCGTCACCCTTCTATCTGCTCGACGAGGTCGAGGCCGCGCTCGACGACGTCAACCTGCACCGCTTCCTCGACCTCCTCCATGAGTTCCGCGAGGAGGCCCAGCTCCTGGTGGTGACCCACCAGAAGCGGACGATGGAGGCGGCCAACGTGCTCTACGGGGTGTCGATGCCACCCGGAGGCTCGAGCAAGGTCGTCAGCGAGCGGATCTCCGACGAGCTCGTTTCGAGCTAACCGCCGTTCGTGCTCTTCCAACCGGTAGATCCCCAGATCGAGGCGTGCGGTCCGACCGGTGACCAGTCGCTGCTCTGCTCGACAGTCTTCCGCCTGACCGATGACCACGACTGGGCCGAGTTCGCCGACCATTTCACCGGGCCGCTGCGCATCCTCGTCATCCTCCTCGTCGCTTACGTCGTCGTGCGGCTCGGGCACCAGGTCATCAAGCGCATCGTGCGGCGGCTCGAAACCGGCGACACCGAGTCGAGGATCGACACCCTCCGGCGCCGCACCGGGCTGGCACTGCTCGACAGCTCCGACGAGATGCCGAGCGTTCGCCGCATCCAGCGGGCGCAGACGATCGGGGTGGTGCTCCGCAGTGTCGTGAGCGCGGTCGTGTGGACGATCGCGCTGCTCACGGCCCTGGGCGAGCTCGGGATCGAGCTCGCGCCGCTGATCGCCGGAGCCGGGGTGGTGGGCATCGCCCTGGCGTTCGGCGCCCAGACGATCGTGCGGGATTTCCTGACCGGGCTGTTCATGCTGCTGGAGGACCAGTACGGCGTCGGTGACGTCATCGACACCGGCGTCGCCATCGGTACCGTCGAAGGTGTGAGCCTGCGCACGACCCGCCTGCGCGACTTCGACGGCGTCGTGTGGCACGTTCCCAACGGCGAGATCAAGCGGGTGGGGAACCAATCGCAGCAGTGGTCGCGCGCCCTGCTCGACATCCCCGTCGCCTACAACACGGACGTGGCGACCGCGACCGACGTCATCAAGCGCGTCGCCGACGAGCTCTGGCACGATCCCGACTACGAGGGTCTCATCCTGGCCGAGCCCGAGGTCTGGGGGGTCGAGGAGCTGGCGGGCGACCGGCTGGTCCTGCGCCTCATGGCCAAGACGCGACCCCGCGAGCAGTGGAAGGTGGCGCGCGAGCTGCGGGCGCGTATCAAGGCCGCCTTCGACGAGGCCGGCATCGAAGTGCCGAAGTCGTAACGCCCGTGTCGAACGTGCTCGTTCTCGTCGGCATCTTCGTCCTCGCCGCCTTCCTCATCGTGCTGGGCCTCGGGCTCTCGCGCCGTGCCCAGCGCCAGGGTCCGGCCGAGGATCGTCCGGATGCCACTGGGATCGCCTCGACCACACCGGCAACACGAGCACGCCCGCGTCTGCGTGACCGGTTGGCCAAGACCCGGGCGACGCTGGCCGGACCACTGCAAGCCCTGCGCATCCGCGGCCGCGTCGACGGCGAGACCTGGGACGACCTCGAGGAGGCGCTCCTCCTCGCCGACGTTGGCGTCGCCACGACGGGGCGCCTCCTCGATGAGTTGCGCGCCAATGCTTTGCAGCTGGCGGCGTCGGAGCCGGCCCAGGTGATCGAGTTACTCAAGGCCCAGCTGGTCGCGGAGCTCGACGGCGACACCGACCGGTCACTGACGCGCGCCGACGCCGGTCCGACCGTGTGGATGTTCGTGGGGGTGAACGGCGTCGGGAAGACGACTGCGATCGCCAAGCTCGCCCAGCGCGAGGCCGGGGATGGGCACACGGTGGTCCTCGCCGCCGCCGACACCTTCCGCGCCGCCGCCGCCGAGCAGCTCGCGCACTGGGGGGACCGCGTCGGCGCCGCGGTGGTGCGGGGCCAGGAAGGCGCCGACCCGGGGTCGGTCGTCTTCGATGCCATCAGCGCCGCCCAGGCGCGGGGGGCCGACCTCGTGCTTGTCGACACCGCCGGGCGGGTCCACACCAAGGTCAACCTCATGAACGAGCTCGAGAAGCTGCGGCGCGTGGCCGAGCGGGGGCCGGGCGTGCTGACCGAGGTCCTGCTCGTCATCGACGCCACCACCGGCCAGAACGGGCTGGCCCAGGCGCGCCAGTTCGCCGACGCGGTCGACGTCACCGGCGTGGTGCTCACCAAGCTCGACGGCAGCGCAAAGGGCGGGATCGTGCTCGCGATCGAGGCCGAGTTGGGCATCCCGGTGAAGGTCGTGGGCGTGGGCGAGTCAGCCGACGACGTTGTCCCCTTCGACCCGGTGGAGTTCGTCGACGCGTTGTTCGCGTAGCGTGGTCATGTGTTCGAGGCCCTGTCCGACCGGTTCGACGGCATCTTCACCCGGCTGCGCAGCCGAGGCCGCCTGAGCGAACGCGACATCGACGAGGTCGCGCGCGAGATCCGCATTGCCCTGCTCGAGGCCGACGTCAACGTCGCCGTGGTGAAGAGCTTCATCGCCCGAGTCAAGGAACGCGCCCAGGGTGCCGAGGTGGCGAAGAGCCTGAGCCCGGCGCAGCAGGTGATCAAGATCGTGCACGAGGAGCTGGTCACGACGCTCGGAGGCGCAACCGGGAAACTCACCATGAGCCCCAAGCCGCCGACGGTGGTGATGCTGGCCGGGCTGCAGGGCTCGGGGAAGACGACGGCGGCGGGCAAGCTCGCCCGACTGCTGCACTCCGACGGTGGGCGCGTGCTGCTGGTGGGCGCCGACCTCCAGCGGCCGGCGGCGGTCGAGCAGCTCCGCGTCCTGGGCGAGCGTGTCGGCGTCCCGGTGTACTCCGAGGGCCGCGACCCGGTGAAGGTCGTGAAGGGCGCGCTGAGAGAAGCCGACCGTCTCGACGCGACCGTCGTGATCGTCGACACCGCCGGGCGGCTCCAGATCGATGCCGACCTGATGGACGAGCTCCGGCGGGTCGGCAAGGCGGCGCAGCCGCACGACTCCCTGCTCGTCGTCGACGCCATGACCGGGCAGGAGGCGGTCAGCGTGGCCGAGGCGTTCGACGACGCCGTCGGGCTCGACGGGGTGATCCTCACCAAGATCGACGGTGACGCCCGCGGCGGTGCCGCACTCTCGGTGAAGGAGGTCGTGGGGAAGCCGATCCTCTTCGCCGGCACCGGCGAGAAGCTCGAAGACTTCGAGCCCTTCCATCCCGATCGCATGGCGAGTCGCATCCTCGGCATGGGTGACGTGCTCACGCTGATCGAGAAGGCAGAAGAGGCCTTCGACCGCGAGGAGGTCGAGGAGGCTGAGGCCAAGCTGCGCAAGGGCGAACTCACGCTGGAGGACTTCCTCCAGCAGATGCGCCAGGTGCGCAAGATGGGGCCGCTCCAGAGCCTGGTGGGGATGCTCCCGGGCATGCCGAAGGAGCTCCGCGACGCCGAGGTCGACGAGGGCGAGCTCGGGAAGGTCGAGGCGATCATCTGCTCGATGACACCGGACGAACGACGCCAGCCGTCGTTGATCAACGGCTCGCGGCGGCTCCGAATCGCCCGGGGCAGCGGCACGACCACCCAGGACGTCAACGCGCTGCTCAAGCAGTTCAAGATGGTGCAGCAGATGATGCGCCAGGTCGCCCGGGGCAAGCGGCCGCAGCTCCCGCTCCCCGGCCGCTGATCTGTAGGCTGGTGCGCTCCCGCCCGACCAACGACGAGGGCGGCGGGATCGGTCCACGAGAGGAACGCGCGTGTCCGTGAAGATCCGCCTCATGCGGGTGGGCAAGAGGAAGCAGCCGACCTACCGGGTCGTTGTCGCCGATGCGCGCTCGCCGCGCGACGGCCGCATCATCGAGATGATCGGGAAGTACGGGCCGCGTCACGAGCCTTCGCTCGTCGACATCGACGGCGACAAGGCGCTCGACTGGCTGCGCAAGGGCGCCCAGCCCACGGAGCAGGTGCAGAAGCTGCTGGCGGCTGCGGGGGTCTGGGAGCGGTACGAAGAGGAGAAGGGCGGGCCGATCAAGACGAAGCTTGCCCGCCGCGGCGTCACCCCGGGCAAGACGCCGCCGCCGCCGAAGGAGCGCAAGTCGAGGAAGGCCGCGGCGGCGAAGGCAGCACCGCCGGCCGCGGAGCCCGCGCCCGCAGCAACCGAGGAGGCACCACCCACCGAGGACGCGCCGGACGTTGCGGGAGGCGAGGCGAGCCGACCCGAAGAGGAAGAGCCCGCAGCCGAGGAGCCGGTGGCCGAGGAGCAGACTGAGGAGACCGAGTCGTGAGCGACGAGTACGACGACGACGTCGTCAACAGGGCCGACGACTTGGACGACGACGACCTCGACGAGCACGGCGACGACGTCAACAAAGTCGACGATCTTGACGACGACGATCTGGACGACGACTACGACGACGACGACGAGGTCGCGCCCGAGGGGAACCGCATCGTCGGCGCCCGCGCCCGGGCAGTCGTCGAGCACGTCACCCGCAACGTCGCCGAGGACCCCGACGCCATCGAGGTCGACGTCGAGGAACGGCGGGGGGAGGTCGCCCTGCTCGTGACCGCCAACCCGTCCGACATGGGTCGCCTCATCGGCAAGCGGGGTCGCGTCATCCAGGCACTGCGCCAGCTCGTGCGCGCCGCCGGCGCTGCCGAGGGCGTGAAGGCCAACGTCGACGTCGTCGAATAGCGCCGACGGGGCCGAGCGCCTCGAGGTCGGGCGCGTCGGTCGTGCCCACGGCCTGCGCGGGGAAGTGGCGGTAACCCTCACGAGCGACCGGCTCGAGCGGGTCGCGCCCGGCGCCGTGCTGTACGCGGACGAGCACCAACTCGTGGTCGCGACCTCGCGGCGCCACCGGGGGCGCTGGCTGATCCGGTTCGAGGGTGTCGACGACCGCAGCGCGGGCGAGCACCTCCGCGGCGCGGTCCTCACCGGCGAGCCGCTGGAGCGCCCCGATGACGAACGGCTGTGGGCGGATGACGTCATCGGCGCCGAAGTCCGCGACCGGTCCGGTACCGTGCTCGGCCGCGTCGCCTCGGTCGAGGCGAACCCGGCCCACGACCTGCTCGTGCTCGACGACGGCACGCTCGTGCCCGCGGTGTTCGTCGTCGACCACGCCGGCGGTGCCGTCGTCGTCGACGTGCCCGCCGGTCTGCTCGACGTCAACCGGCGCGACCCTTAGTGCGCGTCGACGTCTTCAGCATCTTCCCCGAGTACTTCGGGGGACCGCTCGGCGCGTCCCTGCTCGGCCGGGCCCGCGAGCTCGGCCTCGTCGACGTGCGGGTGCACGATCCCCGGGACTGGACGACCGACCGCCACCGGAGCGTCGACGACACGCCCTTCGGCGGCGGCGCCGGAATGGTGATGGCGCCGGAGCCCGTGTTCGCCGCGGTTGAGGCCGTGGAGCCGGCGCGTCCGCTCTTGCTCCTCTCGCCTGCGGGCGAGCGCTTCGTCCAGGACCGTGCCCGCGGGCTCGCGGCGGGTCCCGGCTTCTCCTTGGTGTGCGGTCGCTACGAGGGCGTCGACCAGCGGGTCGCCGATCACCTCTGCGACGGCGAGCTCTCGGTCGGCGACTACGTCCTCGCCGGCGGGGAAGTCGCCGCCCTCGTGGTCATCGAGGCGGCGGCCCGCCTCGTCCCCGGCGTCCTGGGCAACGAGCAGTCGAGCGGCGAGGAGTCGTTCGGTGGGACGGAGTCGTTCGGCCAGACCGACCTGCTCGAGTACCCCCAGTACACCCGGCCGGCCGAGTTCCGGGGTTGGGCCGTCCCCGACGTGCTGCGATCTGGTGACCACGAGCGCATCGCCCGTTGGCGCCGGGCCCAGGCGCTGCGCCGGACTCGGGAGCGCCGACCCGAGCTCCTCGCGCGCGACCTCACCGCCGACGAACAGGCGCTGCTGGACGAGTTTCCGGACTGACGGCCCGGTGGGTAGCATGAGCACCCCGCCGCAGGAGCCTCGCCATGAACTCCACCGATGTCGTCGATCGCGCCCGCCTGCGCGACGACGTGCCCGACTTCATTCCCGGCGACACCCTGAAGGTGCACGTCCGGGTGGTGGAGGGCAACCGCGAGCGGCTCCAGGTGTTCGAAGGCGTGGTAATCCGGCGCAAGGGGAGCGGGGCGCGGGAGACGTTCACGGTCCGCAAGGTCAGCTTCGGCGTCGGCGTGGAGCGCACCTTCCCGGTGCACTCGCCGATCATCTCCCGCATCGAGGTCGCCACCCGCGGCGACGTCCGGCGGGCGAAGCTCTACTACCTGCGTGACCGGATCGGGAAGGCCGCCAAGGTGCGGGAGCGGCGGGCCTGATCCGGCCCCGGCCACCCTTCTTCCCCGAAGCATCCTGCTGACCGGCCGTTCTGCGGCAAGAGCCAGGGCGTAGAATGACTCCCGATGGGGAGGTTCCCTCGTGAGCGCTGAGGACCTCGAGCGGTATGAGACCGAGATCGAGCTCCAGCTCTACAAGGAGTACCGCGACGTCCTGCCCATGTTCGCCTACGTCGTCGAGACGGAGCGACGCTTCTATCTCACCAACGGCGTGAAGATGGACGTGAAGAACGAAGCGGGCCGGGTCTACTTCGAGCTGAACCTCCAGGACGCGTGGGTCTGGGACATGTACCGCCCGGCGCGCTTCGTGGCGAACGTCCGGGTCGTCACGTTCAAGGACGTGAACGTCGAGGAGCTGGCGGGCAAGGACATCTAGCCCCGGCTTCTCCGTCCTACTTCTCCGGCCGCTTCCCCCGCTGGTCAACGACGCGGGAGGTGGTTGCGATGTCCGACCAACGGCGAGCACTCGGTGTGGCCGGTGAGGCGATGGTCGCCGCCTGGTACGAGGCCGCCGGCTACGAGGTGCTCGACCGCAACTGGCGCTGCCGCGAGGGCGAGCTCGACCTCGTGGTGGGCCGCGACCACGTCATCGTGTTCTGCGAGGTCAAGACCCGCCGCAGCGACGCGTTCGGTGCACCGGTCGAGGCGGTGACCGCGCAGAAGCAACGCCGATTGCGCGTGCTGGCGGTGCAGTGGCTCGACGACCGGGGCCGCGGCGGCGCGCTGCGGTTCGACGTCGCCTCGGTGCGCCCGGGCCGGGGGCAGCTCGAGGTCGAGGTGCTCGAGGACGCGTTCTAGCGCGGAAACGCCGCCCACGCGAGCAGGCCCGCGACCACTGCGAACGCGAGCACGAGCAGCACGATGTCGCTGCCTCGTCGGACCTGCTTGCGGAACGGGTTGAAGCCCACGGCGCTACGGTACCGGCCTGATGGAGACGGTCATCGTCGAGCGCTCCGGGGGCGTGGTCACGCTCACGCTCAACCGCTCCGAGAAGAAGAATGCCATCAACGGGGTCATGTGGCGCGAGCTGATCGAGGTCTTCGACGAGGTCGCCGATTCGGCCGACGATCGTGTGCTCGTGATCACCGGCGCGGGCGACGGGTTCTGCTCGGGGGCCGACCTCACAGATGCGGGCAACACCGACGAGCTCCGGGGCGGCGTCGGTGCGAGCGTTCGTCAGATGCGCGTTGTCGGACGCGCGGCTCTGCGCCTGCACGAGCTCCCCAAGCCCACCATCGCCGCCGTCAACGGTGTCGCCGCTGGGGCCGGCTGCAACCTCGCCCTCGGCTGCGACCTGATCGTCGCGTCCGACCGCGCCCGCTTCACCGAGATCTTCTCCAAGCGGGGGCTGAGCGTCGACTTCGGCGGCTCCTGGGTGCTGCCGCGCCTGGTCGGGCTGCACAAGGCCAAGGAGCTGGTCTACCTGGCCGAGATCATCGACGCGGCCGAGGCCGAGCGCATCGGCATCGTCAACCGGGTCGTTCCCCACGACGAGCTCGACAAGAACGTTGCCGAGCTCGCCGGGCGACTGGCGGCGCTGCCGCCGATCCAGCTGTCGGTATCGAAGCGGCTCCTTAACCAGTCGTTCTCGGTCTCCATGGCCGACGCACTCGAGTTCGAGGACATCGCCCAGGCGCTCAACTTCTCCTCGGCCGACACCGCTGAAGCCATGGCCGCGTTCGTGCAGAAGCGCGACCCGAAGTTCACCGGGGAGTAGGGGACAGGCTTCGTCACCGCGGCCAGAGGTAGCCGCGGTCGCGCGCCAGCCAGCCGCCCTTCTCCAGCTCGCGGGCCGCCAGCGCGACCTGGTCGGGAGCAAGGCCGGTGCGGCTCGCCAACTGGTCGGCGGTCGCGGGCTCGCCCCCGCAGGCGCGCAGCAACGCGGCCGCGTCGCCGGTGGGTTGGCCCCGCGCCGCGGGCGCGCCCCACCCGCGGCGGGCACCGGGGGTGAGGCCGACAGCGACGAGCACGTCGTTGGGATCGAGCAGCGGGTGCGCGCCGTCGGCGAGCAGGGCGTTGCAGCCGGCGGCGGCGGCGTTGCGGCGCGAGCCGGGCACGGCGAGCACGGTCCGGCCGTACTCGAGCGCGAACCCGGCCGTGATCCGCGCTCCACCCGCGATCGTGGCTTCCACCACGACGACCGCGTCGGCGAGCGCGGCGATGATCCGGTTGCGTACCGGGAAGCGCCACCGGGTCGGCTGAGCGCCGAAGGCCGACTCGCTGACGAGCAGGCCCGCCCGGCGCACGCGATCGAACAGCGCGGCATGCCGGCGCGGGTACACGACGTCGAGGCCGGTGGCGACGACGCCCACCACGCCTCCTCCCTCCACATCGAGCGCACCGTTGTGGGCGGCGCCGTCGATGCCGATGGCGAGGCCGCTCACGACGGTGATGCCCGCCTCGGCGAGGAACTTGCCGAGCTCGTGAGCGTCGCGGAGGCCGTGCAGCGTCGCCGAGCGGGTCCCCACGACCGCGACCCGGGGCCGGTCGAGCACCTGGGGTGCGTCGCCTTCGGCGAGGAGAACCGCCGGCCGCTCGGGCAGGGCGTCGGCGATCGGATAACCCGGCCGGCCCTCGACGTACACGCGCGTCCGCCGGCGGGCGAGCAGCTCGCCGAGCTGGCCTTCGTCGACCCTCTCCTCCAGCCGTGCCAGCGCGCGCCCGGGTGAACCCGCTCGTGACACGAGCTCTCGGACGCGAGCGGGCTCCATCCCCGGCGCGCACACGAGGGCGGCGGCGGCGCGCTCCTCGCTCCCGAGTCGGTCGACCATGGTCATGGCACGTCGTCGCGGAGCAGAGCTGCAGACAACACGTGGGCATCCGAGACCACCGTCGCTCCGTCGAGGTCGGCGAGGGTCCGGGCGACCCGCCGCACGCGCGCCGCACCTCGGCCGGTGAGGCCGCGGTCGTCGATCAACCAGCGCCAGGCCTCTTCGGCGTCGCCGTCGAGCGGGACGAGGCGGGCCAGCGCCCCCGCGGGGATGTGCGCGTTCCGACGCCAGGGCCAGTCGGCGTACCGGCACCGCTGGCGCTCGACTGCGGCTGCAACCCGGTCGCGGACGCCGGCGGAGGCTTCACCCGGTCCGTCGGCCGGTTCCGGTCCTCGCACCGGGAGCCGGAGGTCGAAGCGGTCGAGTAGCGGCGCCGACAGGCGGCGGCGGTAGCGCGCCCGCTGCACCTCCGAGCATGCACACGTCGGCCCGCCCCGGCCGCACGGGCACGGGTTGGAGCAGGCGACGAGTTGGAAGTCGGCGGGGAAGTGGAGGGAGACACCCGAGCGGGCGATGTGCACCGCGCGGTCTTCCAGCGGTTGGCGCAACGCGTCGAGCGCGCTGGGCGGAAACTCACCCAGTTCATCCAGGAACAACGCGCCGCGGTGAGCGAGGGTGACCTCGCCCGGGCGGGGTCGTCCGCTCCCGCCGCCGACGAGCGCGGGGACGGATGCGGTGTGGTGCGGGGCCCGGAACGGACGTTGCTCGATCAGGCGCCGCGACGGCAGCGGACGGCCGGCGGCGGAGTGGATGCGCGTGACCTCGAGCGCCTCGGCGGCTTCGAGCGGGGGGAGGATCGTCGCCAGCCGGCGGGCCAGCATTGTCTTGCCGACGCCGGGCGGGCCGGTGAGCAGCAGGTGGTGAGCGCCGGCGGCGGCCGCCTCGAGCGCGCGCCGGGCGTGGGCGAGGCCGCGGACCTCGGCGAGGTCGAGCGGGTCCTCATCCGTCGGGTGGTCGTCGGACTCCGACGGCAGCTCGGGGCAGGACGGCCAGTCCGCTTCGCCCTTCAAGCATGCCCGCAGCTCGCCCAACGACCGCGCCGTTCGTACCTCCACGCCGTCGATCAGGGCGGCCTCGATCGCGTTGGCCTCGGGCACGACGACGACCCCCGCCCCTGAGCGCGCGAGCGCGTCGACCAGTGCCAGCGCGCCGGGCACTGGCCGCACGGCGCCGTCGAGGCCGAGCTCGCCGAGGACGCCGATGCCCTCGAGCGCACCCGCCGGCAGCTGGTCGCCCGCGAGCATGACGCCGAGCGCAACCGCGAGCTCGAGGCCCGCGCCCGTCTTGCGGACGCCGCCGGGGGCGAGGTTGACGGTGACCCGCGTCTTCGGCCATTCGAGCTCGGATGAGAGCAGCGCCGCTCGGACCCGGGCTTGCGACTCGCGCACCGCGGCGTCGGGCAGACCGACCACGTGGTAGCCGGGCAGCCCGGCGGCGATGTGGACCTCGACGGTGACGGGCTGGCCGTCGACCCCGGTGAGGGTCGCGCTGCGCACCGATCCCAACATGTCCGGACCTCACGTCTCGGGGGGACGGAGGGCCGTGACCGCGGCGCCTCGACGGCGTCTCGCAGGCTAGCGAGGGGGTATGACGGCAACGACGTCCCTCCCTCTTTCCACAGGTGACGCCGGTGCCAGGGCTAACGTTCGACCACGAGCAGACAAGGCGACACTACGAGCGCCTGGGATGTCGACGGGTTCGTCGCTTCCCTCTCCGGTGCGAGCCCCCATACCAGCGCCGCCTACGACCGGGACGTCCGCCAGTTTGTCGCCTGGGCCGAGCGCGGCGGGTGCGGCGCGCCCCGAGATCTCGACCGGGTCGCTCTGCGCCGGTACCTCGCCTACCTCACCACTCGCGGTTTCGCCCGGCCCTCGATCGCCCGCAAGGCGGCCGCGCTGCGGAGCTTCCTCCGCTACCTCCGGCGCCACGACGTCATCGGCGTCGACCTCGGGCGGTCGCTGCGAGCGCCCAAGGGCGCGGCTCGCCTCCCTCGGGTGCCCCGCCGGGCCGAGGCCGCCGCGTTGCTGGATCGAGCCGATTCCGGTCCGCCGGCCGACGACCCGAGAGCAGCCGCGCTGGCCCAACGCGATGTCGCCGTCCTCGAGGTGCTGTACGGCGCCGGCCTACGGGTGAGCGAGTGCTGCGGGCTCGACGTCGGCGACTGCGACTTCGATCGCCGGGCGCTCACGGTCATGGGCAAGGGCTCCAAGGTCCGCCGGGTCCCGCTGGGCGAACCCGCCCGCGACGCGCTCGCCGCCTACCTAGCCCGCGGCCGACCGGTGCTGGCCGAGGCAGACAGCCCCGGCAACGCCGTCTTCCTCAACACCCGGGGCCGGAGACTCAGCACGCGTGATGCCCGGCGCATCGTCGATCGCCATCCGCTCGCCGACGGCCAGAGGCTGCACCCGCACGTGCTCCGGCACGCGTATGCGACCCACCTGCTCGAAGGGGGCGCTGACCTGCGGGTGGTGCAAGAGCTGCTGGGTCACACCGACCTGGCGACGACGCAGATCTACACCCACCTGACCCGCGACCGCCTGCGCGCGGTCTACGACGCCACCCACCCCCGTGCCTGACACCGAGCCCGACGTCATCGCCGAGCTGTGGGGCGAATACAAGGCCCACGCCACCGGTGACGCGCGTGAGCGACTGATCCTCCACTACTCGCCGTTGGTGAAGTTCGTCGCCGGCCGGGTCGCCGCCGGCCTGCCCCCGAGCATCGAGCAGGCCGACCTCGTGAGTTACGGGATCTTCGGGCTCATCGACGCCATCGACAAGTTCGATCCCGGCCGCGGCTTCAAGTTCGAGACGTACGCCATCTCCCGCATCAAGGGCTCGATCATCGACGAGCTGCGCTCGATCGACTGGGTCCCGCGCTCGGTGCGGGCGAAGGCCCGCTCCATCGAGCGGGCGTATTCGAAGCTCGAGAACGAGAACAAGCGCACGCCCGACGACGGCGAGATCGCGTCCGAGCTCGGGATGACCGACGGCGAGCTCGCCCAGACGCTGTCCCAGATCTCCTTCGTCGGCCTCGTCGCCATCGACGAGCTGCTCGCCGCCGGCGGCGGCGACCGGGGCGGCTCGACCACCGTCGGCGACATGATCTCGGACCGCCGCCACGACCCGGTCGAGGCGTTCGAGTTCGACGAGATGAAGACGCTGCTCGCCGACGCCATCAACCGCACGCCTGATCGCGAGCGCCTCGTGCTCACGCTCTACTACTACGAGGGCCTGACCCTCTCGGAGATCGGGGAGGTGCTGGGCGTCACCGAGAGCCGCATCTGCCAGATCCACACCAAGGCGATCCTCCAGCTGCGCTCACGCCTGGGCGAACCCGCACGCAGCGAAGCCTGACCGCGCCTCTTCCCTCCGGCGGGGGGCCGCGGTAACCTGACGCCGTCACGTCGAACTCGGCTCCGTGACGACTTCCCCGCAGGTCTTCCTCCAGTCGCGTCTCGACTTGGGGGTGACCCATGGGTCTGCTCCGCCCGCTCGGCGCGGTCGCGCTCGCTGCCGCGTTCGTGTGCACCGTCTCTTCCTGGTTCGGCGCGCCCGTCGGGGCCGAGCCACCCGATCCGCCCACCGGCTGGCTCCGGCCCGTGGACGGGGCGGTCGTGCGGCCGTTCGAGGAGCCCGCCTCCCGGTACGGTCC
>JACDBD010000383.1 GCA_013695115.1 Actinomycetota bacterium
TCCCGGGGGAGCCGCGGCGGAGGCGGGGGTCGACCCCGCTCCCGGCGAGGCGGCGGCAGGGGCGGCGGCGGAGGCGAACGGTAAACCCGGACCCGTTCCGTGCCGATGGACTCCTCAACAATGAGCATCTCCCTGACCCGCCTCGGCGCCGGCCTGCGGGTGGTCACCGAGGAACTGCCCGCTCTGCGTTCGGCGGCGGTCGGGTTCTGGGTCGGCACCGGGTCTCGTGACGAGCCCGACGAGACCGCGGGCACCAGCCACTTCCTCGAGCACCTCCTGTTCAAGGGGACCCGTGATCGCAGCGCGCTCGAGATCGCCCAGGCGGTCGAGTCGGTGGGCGGCGACATGAACGCGTTCACCACCCAGGAGCTCACCGCGTTCTACGTGCGGGTCCCCGACGACCGCCTCGACGTCGCCCTCGACATCCTCTCCGACATCGTGTGGGGCCCCGCCCTGCGCTCCGAAGACGTGGAGTCGGAGCGTCAGGTGATCCTCGAGGAGATCCGGATGCGGGACGACACGCCCGACGACCTCGTGCACGACCTGTTCGCGTCGGCGCTGTTCCCCGGCCACCCTCTGGGGCGAGAGGTCCTCGGGACGCAGTCGTCCATCGGCGCGATGAGCCGGGACGCGATCGCCGACTACCACCGGCACCACTACCGGCCGGCCAACGTGGTGGTGGCGGCCGCGGGCAACCTCACCCACGAGCACGTCGTCGAGCGGGTCGTCGAGCGGCTCACCGAAATTGCCGGCGACCGTCCCGCCCGTCCGGCGACCAACGGGACGCCCCCGCGTCCGCTGGCGGTGCTGCCGCGACCGACCGAGCAGGCCCACGTCGTGCTCGGGATGCGAGGGCTGTCGCGCCATGATCCCGACCGCTACGCGCTCACGGTCCTCAACCAGGCGTTCGGCGGGGGTATGGCCTCCCGCCTGTTCCAGGAGGTGCGCGAGCGCCGCGGCCTCGCCTACTCCGTGTACTCCTACCGCAGCAGCTTCGCCGACACCGGCGCCGTCGCCATCTACATGGGAACCGCGCCCGGAAGGGTCGAGGAGGCGCTGGCGGTCGTCGACGGCGAGCTCGGCCGGCTCGTGGCCGACCACGGCATCACCGACGCCGAGCTCGACGCGGCCAAGGGGCACCTCAAGGGCTCGATCGCGCTCTCGTTGGAGAGCTCGATCAGCCGGATGCACCGCATCGGCAGCAGCGAGCTCACGTTGGGGGAGATCCCGACTCTCGACGAGGTCGTGGCGCGCGTCGACGCAGTCGGCCCCGACGACATCGCCCGGATCGTCGACCGCGTGTTCGGCCGCGGCGAACGGACCCTCGCAGTGGTCGGTCCTTTCGAGGAAACCGACTTCCAGGACCGCGTAGCCTGAGCGGGTGATCCGGGTCGGCGTCTTCGGAGCGGGCGGGCGCATGGGCTCCACCGTCTGCCGGGCGGTGGCCGACGACCCCGAGCTCGAGCTCGTAGCCGCGGTCGACCCGTACCACGCCGGCATCGACCTCGGTGACCTCGGTCTGCACGGCGCCGGGCTCCAGATCGCGGCCAAGGCCGATGCCTTGAGCGAGGCCGACGCCGAGGTGGCCGTCGACTTCACCGTCGTGGACGCCGCCCGCGAGAACCTGCGTTGGTGCGCCGAGCACGGCGTGCACGCGGTGGTCGGAACGACCGGGTTCAGCGCCGACGACCTGGCGGAGATGCGTGACCGCTTCGACGGCGGCGAGTCCAACGCCGTCATCGCGCCGAACTTCACCATCGGGGCGGTGCTGATGATGCGCTTCGCCGAGCTCGCCGCGCCCTACTTCGAGACCGCCGAGATCATCGAGCTGCACCACGACCAGAAGGTCGACGCCCCCTCGGGGACCGCCATGACCACCGCGCAGCGGATGGCGGCGGCGTCAGACGACTGGGCCGAGGACCCGACCGAGAAGGTGGTGGCCGATGGCGCCCGGGGCGGCGAGGGTGCACCCGGCATCCGGGTGCATTCCGTGAGGCTCAAGGGGCTGTTCGCCCATCAAGAGGTGGTGCTGGGCACGACCGGCCAGATGCTGAGCATCCGCCACGACTCGTTCGAGCGGACCGCGTACATGCCCGGGGTGCTCCTCGCCATCCGCAAGGTGCGCGAGCGTCCCGGCCTCACGGTGGGGCTCGACGCACTCCTCGGGCTGTAGGAGGCCGAGGGCCCGTTCGCGCGCTCTTGTCCACAGGTTCCGCCGTCGTTAGTGTCCCGCCCATGCCGGATCCGTCGAAGGTGGGGGACCTCGTCGGGAACCTCCCGACCGCCGTCTACCTGCTCATCCCGCTCGTGCTCGCGGTCGCCCTGCTGACCGCGTTCATCCTCGGGCCCAGGGGCGAGCCCGGCTCGACCATCCGCAGGGCCGGCGGCGTCAGCCGGATGCTCGGCCGACGAGCGAAGTGAACCCAGCCAAGTGAACGCAGGAGGTCCCGTGTCCCAGCGAGCTCGCGTTGCGATTCTCCTCCTCGTCGTCGCGCTCGTAGGCGCGGCCTGCGGGCAGAAGACCGGGGTCGCCGGCACCGGAGGCGAGGTCGTGGCCGGCGGCGGTGGCGGAGGTGGCGGCGGAACTGCGAGCGGCCAGCACGAGCCCGACGACAACGACACGTCCGGCGTCAGCGACAGCGAGATCGTGATCGGGGTGCACGCTCCGGTCACGGGCGCGTCGCCGCTGCCCCAGCGGACCTTCGACATCGGCAAGGACATCTACTGGCAGCTCCTCGCCGCCAACGAGCCCGACGCCCTCGGCGGCCGCAGGGTCCGGGTCGTGTTCCGCGACGACGAGTTCAACCCCAACCGGGCCGTCGAGGTCTGCCGGGAGATGGTCGAGTCCGAGGGAGCGTTCATCCTCGTCGGCGGGGGTGGGGCCGACCAGATCACCGCCTGCGCCGAGTACGCCGCCGAGAACGGCGTGCCGTACTTCTCGGCGGGCGTGAACGAGGCCGGGCTCGAAGAGGCCTCGACCTACTTCGCGCTCTCACTCACGTACGCGCAGCAGGCGCCCCTGATCGCCCAACGCATCAAGGACGAGGGCTTCGAGAAGGTCGGCGTCGCCGTCGCCGACACCCCGTCGTTCCAGGACGGCCACGACGCGTTCGTCGACGCGGCCGAGGAGGCCGGCCTCGACATCGTCGCCGACGACACCATCAACAAGACCGCCAGCGAGGCCGAGGCGCTGGCCGAGGTCCAGAAGCTCAAGGATGCCGACGCCGAGGTCGTCTTCATCCTGACCAGCCCGCTCGTGTACCTGGGCATCGCCGGCGGGGCCCGCAACCAGAACTACGACCCGGTGTTCATCGGTCCCGGCATCACCAGCGGCCTCAACCAGGTGCTGACCTTCGGGTGCCCCGGTGTGGCCAAGGGCCGGTTCTTCTCCCCCTTCCCCGAGCTCGACGTCATCGACGAGCTCGATCCCGACTACGTGGCCGCCTACGAGCAGTTCGGGCAGGGTGAGCCCGCCGACGACATCGGCCTGGCGCTGTGGGGCCTGAACAAGACGATCCGGCTCATGTTCGAGGCCACCGGCGACGAGCTCGGCCGGGCCGCGCTCATGAACACGATCGAGGGCGGAGAGGTGTTCGACAGCGGCGTCTTCGCCCCGGTCGAGTTCTCGGACGGCGAGCGCTTCGGGGGGACCGCCGCGCATCTCCTGAAGGCCGACTGCGACACCAAGCTGTACTCCACCGAGGAGCAGTTCGTGCAGGCCGAGGGCTGACCGATGGACCGCCTGCGGGAACGGCAGGGCCAGGTCATCACCGCCGCCGTCATCACCCTGCTAGTCCTCGTCCTCCTCGCCACCGGCGAGAAGGAGTCGCTCGTCATCGGCGTCATCACCGGATCGGCCTACGGGTTCCTCGCGCTCGGGCTGGTGCTGATCTACAAGTCGAGCGGTGTCTTCAACTTCGCCCAGGGCGAGTTCGGCACCGTTGCGGTGTACACGCTCTACCTCCTGCACTTCGACGTCCCCTACGGCTTCGCCCTCCTCGGTGCGCTGGGCGTGGCGGTCCTGATGGGAGTGGTGGTGGAGCGGCTCGTGGTCCGACCCCTGTTCGACGCCCCCCGGGTCACCCTGCTCGTCGCGACCGCCGGCGTCGCCCTGCTGTCGATCGCGGTCCAGATCTGGTTCGGCGAGGCCACCGCCCGCCCCGTGGGCCGGGCGCTGCCGACGCTCGACCGCTTCACCGTGCTGGGGGTGCAGATCTCCGACCAGCGGCTGCTGCTCCTCGGCGCGTTGGCCATCCTGGCCGGGCTCCTCGCGTGGTTCTTCAACAAGACCAACCTCGGCCTCGCCATCCTCGGCTCCAGCCAGGAGCCCACGGCCACCGAGCTCATGGGCATCAGCGTGAAGCGGTTGTCGACGATCGTCTGGGCGCTCGCCGCGCTCCTCGGGGGCCTGGCCGGCGTGCTCGCGGTGCCGGAGACCGGTGGTTTCGCGCCCGGCGTCCTGACGGTCGCGTTCCTGATCCCCGCGTTCACGGCCGCGGTGCTGGGCGGGATGACGAGCCTGCCCGGCGCCTTCCTCGGCGGGGTGATCGTCGGTGTGGTCGAGGCGGTGGCCACGAGCGCGCCGATCTTCGAAGATATCCCCGGGTCTCCGGGCACGCTCCTGGTGTTCGTGGTGCTGCTCATCGTGCTGGTGGCGCGGCCCCAGGGCCTGCTGGGCAAGGCGGGCTGAGCGATGGCGGTCGAGACCGCGTCGCGCGGACCCGCGGCCGAGACGGGCGAAACGGTCGAGGGTGGCGAGCCGTCGTTCCGGCCCTCACCGATCGGATGGCTCGCCCGCGGCATCGTGTGGGCGGCGATCGCGTGGCTGGTGCTCATCTTCCCCCTCGGTCGCGAGGCCTTCGAGCTCCAGCGCTACTCCGAGGCGGTGATCTTCGGGATCATCGGACTGTCGCTCAACGTGTTGCTCGGGTACGTCGGCCAGATCTCGCTCGGCCACCAGGCGTTCGTGGGGATCGGCGCGTTCACCTCCGCGTACATCGTCACCGAGCAGAACCTCTCCTTCTGGGTCGGCGTGGCCGCGGCCGTGGCCGTCGGCGGCCTGCAGGCGTTGGTCCTCGGGGGCGTGTCGCTGCGCATCACCGGCCTCTACTTCGCGCTGGTCACCCTCGCTTACGGCCTGGTGGCGGAGAAGAACATCTTCCAGATCCAGGAGCTCACCGGCGGCGGACTGGGCCAGCCCGCGCCCAAGCCCAAGGGTTTCGAGAGCGACTTCCGGTACTACTACCTGTGCCTCGTGTTCCTCGCGATCGTGCTGTGGGTCGACTGGCGCATGATGCGCACGAAGTCGGGACGGGCGTTGCTGGCGTTGCGGGAGAACCCGCGGGTCGCGTCCACCTTCGGTGTCAATGTCAGGCTGCTCACGCTGTTCGCCTTCGTGGTGTCCGGCGCCTTCGCCGGGCTCGGGGGCGCGTTGCTCGCCCACAATGACACCCGGGTCTCGCCCGAGACGTGGAGCTTCAACCTCGCGCTCATCTTCGTGATCATGACCGTGGTGGGCGGGCTGCGGAGCCGCGCCGGCGTGGTCATCGGCTCGGCGTTCTTCGCGCTCATCGGTTACCTGCTCGACAAGTTCACGATCCTGCAGGACGGCCTCAACGCCATCCCGGGCGCGCCCGACCTCAGCCCCGAGATCGCCCGGCTCGTCATCGGGCCTGTCCTCCTGCTGCTCACCCTCACCCTCACGCCCGGCGGCATCGGCCAGCAGATCCGGCCGATTGTGCGGTGGCTGACGGGCCATCGCTTCGACCTGAAGGACCGGGGGCTGAAGGAGGTGCAGATCAGCGATGTCCGTGCTTGAGACCCAGAGCGTCTCCATCCGCTTCGGCGGCGTCTTCGCCAACACGGACGTCAGCATCAAGGTCGGGGAGTGGGAGATCGTCGGCGTGATCGGTCCGAACGGGGCCGGGAAGACGACCGCGTTCAACATCGTCACCGGCTTCTACAAGCCCGACCGCGGGCGCGTGCTCTACAAGGGCCGCGACATCACGAACCTCGCCGTGCACGAGCGCACCGCCCTCGGCATGGGCCGGACGTTCCAGAACGTCGGCCTGGTCAAGGGCTCCACCGTGCGCGAGAACCTGGTCTCGGCCCAGTACCTCGAGGCCGACTACTCGACCCTGGCGGGCATGCTCGGCTCACCCCGCACCTTCGTGTCGGAGGCTGAGCTGCGGAAGCGGGGCGACGCGGTCGCCGAGGTGATGGGGTTGGGCGAGTTCCTCGACCGTCAGGTCGCCGGGCTGCCCTATGGAGTGTTGAAGCGGGTCGAGATCGCCACCGTCCTCGCCACCGACCCCGACGTCCTGCTCCTCGACGAGCCTTCGTCCGGGATGGGGCCGGAAGAGGCCCACGACCTGGGCGACACGCTGCTCGAGCTCCGGCGGGAGTTCGGGCTGTCGATCGCGATGATCGAGCACCACGTGCCCCTGGTCGTGCGGGTCTGCGACTACGTGTACTGCCTGAACTTCGGCCAGCTCCTCGCCGAGGGCCTGCCCGAGGAGGTGCGCAACCATCCCCAGGTGGTGACGGCCTACCTCGGCGAGGACGCCGAGGACCCTGCGCTCCAAAAGGTCGAGGAGAAGCTCGAGACCTTGTTGGATACCGACTGATGAGTTCGGGCTGATGGCGCTCGTCGAGGTGGAGGATCTTCGGGTCAGCTACGAGAACCCGGTGCTGCTGGGCGTCAGCTTCGAGGTCGAGGAGGGTGAGACCGCGGTGCTGTTCGGCTTGAACGGCGCGGGGAAGACGACGACGGTCCAGACGATCGCCGGTCTCCTCAAGCCCGACGCGGGGAAGATCCGTCTCGGCGGCACCGACATCGCCGGGCGGCCGCCGTCCAAGCTGGTGCCGATGGGCGTCGCCCTGGTACCGGAGGGCCGGCGCGTGTTCCCGGCCCTGAGCGTGGCCAACAACCTGCGCCTGGGGGCGTGGGTCCGGCGCGCGAACGGGAGCGAGGTCGACGAGAGGCGAGAGCTCGTGTTCGAGTACTTTCCCCGGCTGTCCGAGCGGGTCGACCAGGCCGCGGGGACGCTGTCGGGTGGCGAGCAGCAGATGCTCGCGATCGGCCGGGCGCTGATGTCGAAGCCCAAGCTGCTGCTCATCGACGAGGCGTCGCTCGGGCTCAGCCCGGCGCTGGCCAAGACCGTCTTCCAGGTGGTGAAGCGCATCAACGACGACGGCGTGACGGTCATCATCGTGGAGCAGAACGTCGGGGTGCTGCCGTACGCCGACCGGGTGTTGATCATGGAGAAGGGGACGCTGATCTTCAGCGGCGTCGGCGACGAGATCCAGGACGCGAACCTGCGGGAGAGCTACCTCGGGAAGGCCGAGGAATAGGAGGAACGATGAAGATCCGGTGGGAAAAGCTCGGCGGTCAGCTCGGCATCGGTTACTGCCTGGCCGGGGTGGCGCTCATCTTCCTCGGGTGGAACGGCGCCGCCAGCTACGACCGGGTGGAGAGCCAGATGCCCTACCTCATCTCGGGCGGGCTGGCGGGGGTGGCGCTGGTGATCATCGGGGCCGGGCTGCTGGTCGTGCAGGCCCAGCGGGCCAACCGGGCCGCGACCTCGGCCGAGATCGCCGACCTGCGCGAGGCGGTCGAGCGTCTCGCCACTGGCGGCGGCGCGCCCGCACCGAAGGTCTCGGGCGGATCGGGCGACGTGGCCGTCATCGCCGGTCCC
>JACDBD010000400.1 GCA_013695115.1 Actinomycetota bacterium
GCGCAGGGTACCTGCGCCGCGGTCGCTCGCCTCAGGTCCCCAACGCCTGCCGCAGCGCCTTGGTGACGTCGTCGAAGGCCTGCTGCGCCGGTTCCATGAGGTCGCGCATCCCGAAGAACCCGTGGAACACCCCGTCGTACCGGCGGGCCTCGACCGGGACGCCGGCCGCTTCCAGCCGGCGGGCGAAGGCCTCGCCCTGGTCGCGCAGAGGGTCGAACTCGGCGGTGAGCACGAACGCCGGCGGCACACCCGAGAGGTCGTCGGCACGCGTCGGCGAGAAGCGCCAGTCGGTGCCGTCGCGCTCGTCGCGCAGGTACTGGTTGTAGAACCAGCGCATCGACTCGAGCTCGAGGAAGTAGCCGGTGGCGTTCTCGTGCATCGAGGCGCTCTCGAACTCGTAGTCGGTGACCGGGTACACCAGGAGCTCGAACGCCAGCGCGGGCCCGCCGCCGTCGCGCGCCAGCAGGCTGACGACTGCAGCGAGGTTGCCGCCGGCGCTGTCACCGCCCACCGCGATGCGCTTCGGGTCGCCACCGAGCTGGGCGGCGTGCTCCGCGACCCACTGCGTGGCCGCGAACGCGTCGTCAGCCGCGGCGGGGAACTTGTGCTCGGGCGCGAGCCGGTAGTCGACGGAGACGACGACGCAGCCGACCGCGTTGGCGAGCGAACGGCAGGTGTTGTCGTGCGTCTCGAGGCTGCCGATGGTCCAGCCGCCGCCGTGGAACCAGACGAGGACGGGCAGCGCGCTGTCGTCGGTCGGCCGGTACACCCGCACCGGGATCTCGCCGGCCGGGCCGGGGAGGCCGCGGTCCTCGACGTGCGCGACCGGTTCGGCGGCGGCACGCCCGGCGGTCGCGAACGCTTCGATCGCCTGACGGATCGTCACCGGGTCGGTCGACTCGTCGATCACGAGCCCGAAGTCGCTCATCAGGTCGAGCACGGTCTGTGCCTGCGGGTGCATCGGCATCAGCTGGTCCCCCCGGTCGAATTCTCCGTCTCGTCGACCACCCGTAGGCCCTGGGCGAGGGTGCGGAACGCCTCCCCGCGGTGGGAATGCACGTGCTTCTCCTCGGCGGTCATCTCGCCAAAGGTACGACCGTCGCCGGCGATCGGCACGAAGACGGGGTCGTACCCGAAGCCGTTGGCGCCCCGGGGAGTGGCGGTGACGAGGCCGTCGACGCTGCCGAGCGCCGCCACCTCGAGCCCGCCGGGCCAGCGGGCGACGGCAACGGTGGAGAACCGGGCGGTGCGGCGCTCGAGCGGGAGCCCGTCGAGCTCGGCGAGCAGGCGGGCAACGTTGGCGTCGTAGGTGGCGCCGGCGCCGGCATACCGGGCCGAGTGCACGCCGGGCGCGCCGCCGAGGGCGTCGACCTCGAGCCCGGTGTCGTCGGCGATCGCGGGCAGGCCGGTAGCGGCGCACAGCGCGCCCGCCTTCAGGCGGGCGTTGTCCTCGAGGGTCTCGCCGGTCTCGTCGACCTCGGCCACGTCGTCCGGGCGCGCGACCAGTTCGATTCCCTGATGCGCCTCGCGCAGCACCGCCTCGATCTCGCGCGCCTTGTCGGGGTTCGCGGTCGCGAGGACGAACCTCACGCCCGTCGCGGCGGTGGTGGTTCGGCCAGCGTCGCCCGCTGGAGCTCGAAGATCTGCCCGATACCGGCCTCGGCCAGACCGAGCAGGTCGTCGAGCTCGGCGCGCGAGAACGGGAGGCCCTCGGCGGTGCCCTGCACCTCGATGAAACGGCCCGAGCCGGTCATGACCACGTTCATGTCGACTTCGGCGCGGACGTCCTCGGAGTAGTCGAGGTCGAGGTGGGCGAGCGTGTCGACCACGCCGACGGAGATTGCCGCGCAGGTGTCGGTGATCGGGTGCGCGCCCATCGTCTTGGCCGCCACCAGCCGGGAAAAGGCGTCGTGGAGCGCGACGTACCCGCCGCAGATCGACGCGGTGCGGGTACCGCCGTCGGCCTGGAGCACGTCGCAGTCGACGGTGACTTGCACCTCCCCCATCGCGGTCAGGTCGGTCACGGCGCGCAACGACCGGCCGATCAGCCGCTGGATCTCCTGGGTCCGGCCCGACTGGCGGCCGCGCGCCGCCTCGCGGTTGCTGCGTTCGCTGGTGGAGCCCGGGAGCATCGAGTACTCGGCCGTGACCCAGCCGCGCCCCTTGCCCCGCATCCACGGCGGCACCCGTTCCTCGGCCGAGGCGGTGCACAGCACGCGGGTGCGGCCGAACTCCACGAGCACCGAACCGGCGGCGAACTCGGTGTAGTCGCGGGTGAAGACGACCGGTCGCAACTCGTCGGGCTCTCGCCCGTCCTTTCTCATCCCCATGGCCTCATCCCCATCGCCTCATCTCCATCTCCTCATCTCCTCAGATCGTGGTGACCAGGTGCGGCGCCGCCAGCGTGACCGGATCGCCGAAGGCGTCCGATCCTTCCGCCACCGACACCTTCGGATCCAGCTCCGGCCACAGGTGCGTCAGCATGAGCCGCCGCCCGCCCGCCTCCCGCGCGGCGCGCCCCGCTTCGGCGGCGGTGAGGTGGAGGGGCCAGCTCTTCTGCCCCTCCTGATACGTGGCCTCCGACAGCACGAGATCGGCGCCGTCGCCGAACGCCCCGACGGTCCAGTTCGGGCCGGTGTCCGCGGTGTACACGAGGCGGCGGTCGTCGCCCTGCAACTCGACCGCGTAGGTGGGCGGCGGATGGTCCGTTCGGGAGAAGCGCAGCGCGAGGTCGCCGACGGTGACCCCGTCCGCCTCCCCAATCGTGTGCCAGTCGAACGTGCCCCCCCACCCGCTGGGGAGCAGGCCACCGAGACGATCGTCGAGCCCTTCCGGTGCGTACACCGGGAGGCCGGTGCGCTCGACGCCGTAATGGAAGAGTACGTGGAGGCCGTAGATGTCGACGCAGTGGTCGGGGTGCTCGTGGGTGATGACAACCGCGTCGAGCGCTTCGGGGGCGACGTGCTGCTGGAGGTTCGCGAACGTCCCGTTGCCACAGTCGAGCCAGATGGTGGTACCGCCGGCCTGCACGAGATAGCCGCTGCACGCGCCGCCGACGGGCGAGCCGTACGACCCGGAGCAGCCGAGCACGGTGAGGTCCATCAGTGCGTCACCATTCCCACCGCTGCACCGACGCAACCTCGGGACCGAGGAACCGCGCGCCGAGCCGCCGGAACGTCTCGACATCCCCGCTGGTGAGGAAGGCGTGGCGCGCCGAGCTCTCGGGCGGAGCGGCGAGATCGCCGGCGGCGAGCAGCTCGCGCACCTCGAACGCGGTTTCGTCGGCGCTCGACACGAGGATCACGTCGCGTCCCATCGCGTCGCCGATGGTGCGAGCCAGCATGGGGTAGTGCGTGCAGCCGAGCACGAGCGTGTCGACGCCGGCGTCGCGGACCGGTGCGAGCAGCCGCTCGGCGAGCACGTGCACCTGGTCCGAGTCGACGTCGCCGGCCTCGACAAACTCGACGAACCCGGGACAGGCGGCGCAGGTGAGCGTGACGTCGGTGCCACTGGCGTCGGCGGCACGCTGGTAGGCACCCGAGGCGATGGTTCCGACGGTGCCGATGACCCCGATGCGCCCCGAGCGGCTCGTCGCGATCGCGGCCCGCATCCCGGGATCGATCACGCCGATGACGGGGATGTCGTGGCGGGCCCGCAGCGCGTCGAGGGCAACCGAGGCGGCGCTGTTGCACGCAACCACCAGCAGCTTGGCGTCCCGCTCCGCGAGGACGTCGCCGATCTGGAGCGCGTATTTGAGGACCTCGTCCCCAGGCTTCGGGCCGTACGGGAACCGGCCGGTGTCACCGAAGTAGACGACGGGCTCGTTGGGCAGCAGGTCGATGAGCGCCCGCAGCACGGTGAGCCCGCCGAGGCCGGAGTCGAAGACACCGATTGGTCGCGCCGTCATGGTGGGCTCCCGGCCGCCCGCCGCAATCGATCGGCCACCGCGGTACCGACACCCATCTCCGCCGGGGGCACCGCCAGCAACACGTCGAGGCTCTCGTCGTCGGCGGCGCGCAGCCGCGCGTACAGCACGCGGGCGTAGTCGTCGGCGTCGCGGGGCGGTTCGAGCAGGGTTACGCCGGCGGGGAGGTCGTCGGGCCCCTTCTCGGCCAGCACGCCGACACGGTTGCCGTCGTCGATGCAGGCTGCCGCTCGCTCAGCGACGGCGTCGGAACCGACGACGACGACCCGGGCCCGGGGGGCGTAGTGCGACGCCAGCGTCCCCGGGGCGCGCCCGGTGGCATCGGTCGACACCGGGACGGTCCGACCGACGATCTCCTCCACCCGTTCGCGCGTGACGCCGCCCGGTCGCAGGATCACCGGCTCGAGACCCGTGCAATCGAGGATGGTGGACTCGACGCCGACCGAGCAGGCGCCGCCGTCGAGCACCAGGTCGACGTCGCCGCCGAGATCGGCCCGCACGTCGGCGGCGGTAGTCGGGCTCACCCGACCGAAACGGTTGGCCGACGGCGCGGCCAGACCGCCGCCGAACTCGCGCAGCAGCCGCAGGGCCATCGGGTGGCCGGGGACGCGCAGCCCGACCGTGTCGCGCCCGCCCGTCACGTCGTCGGGCACCCGTCGCGACCGTCGGAGCACGAGCGTGAGTGGACCGGGCCAACACGCTCGCGCCAACCGGTGTGCGACTTCGGTCACGTCGACCGCCCACTGGTCGACGTGGTCGGGTTCGCCCAGATGCACGATCACCGGATGCGTGGCGGGACGGCCCTTGACGGCGTAGAGCCGTCGCAGCGCATCGGGGTTGGCAGCATCCGCCCCGAGGCCGTAGACGGTCTCGGTGGGGAACGCGACCAGTCCGCCCTCGCGGAGCGCCGCGACTGCATCGGCCATCAATTCATCGGTCGGCACTTCATCAGTCGGCACTTCATCAGTCGGGCCGTCATCTCGCACGGCACCATCTTCGCCCACTTGTAGAGTGGTCATCGTCATGGCCGTCGAAGTCCGTCTCCCCACCTTGCTCCGCCAACACACCGGCGGCGACGCGTCCGTACCAGTCGAGGGCGCGACCGTGGGCGAGGCGTTCTCGGAGCTCGTCGCGCGGTATCCCGGCCTGGCGGGTCAGCTGGTCGACGAGAACGGGGGCCTGCACAAGTTCGTCAACGTGTACCGCAACGACGACGACATCCGGTACCTGGAGCAGCTCGACACCAAGCTGTCCGACGGCGACGTCGTGTCCATCCTCCCGGCCGTCGCCGGGGGCTGAAACCGGGCGCGGCCGGATCCATGGCCCGCTACGACTCGATTCTCGATCTCGTCGGCGACACGCCTCTGGTCGCGCTGCACCCGCTCTCGCCCAACCCTCGGGTGCGTCTCTGGGGGAAGCTCGAGGACCAGAACCCCGGCGGCTCGGTCAAGGACCGCATCGCGCTGGAGATGGTGGAGGATGCCGAGCGTCGCGGCGTGCTCGAGGCCGGCGACACAATCCTCGAGCCGTCGTCCGGCAACACCGGGATCGGGCTCGCGCTGGTGGCGCGGCTGCGCGGCTACCGGCTGCGGATCGTGCTCCCCGAGAACGTGTCGATCGAGCGCCGTCAGATCCTGGAGATCTTCGGCGCCGAGGTCACGCCGTCGCCGGCCGAGGAGGGCAGCAACGGCGCGATCCGTCTGGCCGAGAAGCTCGCCGCCGACGATCCGAGCCTGGTGCTGCTGTTCCAGTACGGAAACCCCGCGAACACCGCCGCGCACTACCAGGGCACCGGCCCCGAGATCCTGCGCGACTGCCCCGAGATCGACGTGTTCGTCGCCGGCCTCGGCACCAGCGGGACGCTCATGGGTGTCGGCCGTTACCTGAAGGAGCAGAAGCCCGAGGTGCTGGTGGTCGCGGTCGAGCCGCCTGCCGGCGAGCTCGTGCAGGGGCTGCGATCGCTCGACGACGGCTTCGTGCCTCCGATCTTCGACCCCGACGTGCTCGATCGGAAGTTCATCGTGCGGCCGCGCGAGTCGATCGAGTGGACCCGCCGGCTCCTCGACGAGTGCGGCGTGTTCTCGGGCATTTCCGCCGGCGCGGTGGTCGCGGGCGCGGCCAAGATGGCCGAAACGATGGACGAGGGCACGATCGTCACCCTGATCCCCGACGGCGGCTGGAAATACCTCTCGTCCGGCGCGTGGACCGACGACCTCGACGTCGTCGAGGAGCGCGCCACCCGCATCAACTACTGGTAGCGGTCACCGCCGGTCCAGCACCACCGGCACCTCGGCGACCTGTCCGTCTCGGATACGGTAGGCGCGTAGCACAGGATCGCCGTCGCGCAGGCTGACGATCACGTAGATCCAGCCCGGCTCCATCGCCTGCTCGACGTCGGTCGGCGACGGGTAGGCATCGGTGTGAGTGTGCGAGTGGAACACGCCCACCAGCTGATCCCCGCGGCTCTCCGCGTCCCGCATGGCCTTGATGAGGTCGCGCGAGTCGACCGTGTACGTGCGGGCCGAGGCCTCGGAGTTGGCGCACGGGTACACCACGCTGACCACCCCGGTCG
>JACDBD010000424.1 GCA_013695115.1 Actinomycetota bacterium
GGGTTGGACTCGGATGCGAGCGCGGCGAGGTCCGTGCGGGGCGCGCCCTTTTCCCCCCGCAGCTGGGCCTGGCTGACCGCCCGGGCCAGCGCCGCGTACCCCTTCGGTCCTTCGGCCAGGACCACCAGGTGCTCGCCGGGAGGGTCGGCGAAGCCGTTGGGTGGTTTCCGGGGGGAGTCGAGGGTCAGCTCGGCGCCGAAGACGGTGGGGAGCCGGTAGGGGCGGGCGGCCTCGGCGAGGCGGACCACGCCGTAGAAGCCGTCGTGATCGGTGACCGCCAGGCCGGCGAGCCCGAGCCGGGCGGCCTCGTCGACCAGTTCCTCGGGATGGCTGGCGCCGTCGAGGAAGGAGAAGTTGGTGTGGCAGTGCAGCTCGGCATACGCCGAATCAGCCGTTCCGGCCAACCTCATGGGTCGGCTCCACTACGCCCTCCCGGCCGTCCGGCCAGGGCTTCGTTCCGCCTCGTGTGAGCCCTACTCCGCTGACCCGGGACTCCGAACCCCGGGCCGATGACCCTAGCGAACGTATGTTCGCCCTGTCCAGAGCGCCCGGCGTTCCGCGAAACGCCCTTTATCCACAGCCCTCGCCCGGTCAGCTCCCCGGGTTGGAGTAGACGCGCTCGGGTCGGACCAGGACGGCCGTGCGGCGCTCCGCCGCCATCACCCGGTCGTACTCGTCCCAGTCGTCGTGGGTGCCGCCGGCGGCCTTGAACACGTCCCGGAGGAGGCCCGGCAGCGCCGCGGCATCGAAGCCGTCGAGGGCGTCGTCAGGACCGGCGAGGTCGGCGTCGCCCTCGACCGCCACCCACTCCCAGCCGACCCGGAACACCGCCGTGACCCGAGGCCGGGTCCGCAGGTTCGCGACCTTCTTCGTCCCGCCGCGAGCGACGAACCCCACCACCGGCTCGCCGGTCACGGGGTGGTCGAGCACGCCCGCGTTCACGACGGACGCCTGACCGGTCCCGTCGGCCCGACTGGTGAAGACAACCGCCAGACCGTTCTCGCGAGATACCAGCTCCTGGACACGATCGAGTCCCGTCATGGCCGCTCTTCTACCATCCCGGCATGACCATCGAGCTGGTTCCCCTCATGACGGCGACGATCAACCTGCGCGAGCCGATCATGCTCCCGAACACCCCCAGCGGCACCAGACTCATCATCGAAGTCGCGTCGGCCACCTTCGAGGGCGACCGGATCAGGGGGAAGCAAAAGGGAGTCGCCGCGGCCGACTGGCTGACCGTGGGTCCCGAGGGCACCGGTACCCTCGACGTGCGGGCGACGCTCGAGACCGACGACGGCGCGCTGATCTACAGCTGCTACCGGGGCCGCCTGGACGTTTCCCAGCCCGTCGGCAGCGCGCCGATCTACGCCGCGCCCCTCTACGAGACCGGCGACGAGCGCTACGCGTGGATCAACAAGATCCAGGCCGTGGGCAAGGGCACGACCGACGGGCAGCTCCTCGAGTACGAGATCTACGAGTTGCGCTGATTCTCGGGGCATTGACCGCATGAAGCTCGACCGCTCGCGGCGCGGGGTGCTCATCGGCCTGGCTGCAGCGGTGTCGTTCGGGGTGGCAACGCCCTTTGCGAAGCAACTCCTCGAAGACGCTCGACCGCAGTTGCTTGCCGGCTTGCTCTATCTCGGCGCCTTCATGGTCCTCGCGGCAACCGTGCCGTTCCGCCGCCGTTCGAGCGAGGCACGCCTGCAGCGCGGCGATGCGCCGCGGCTGATCGGTCTCGTCGTCTGCGGCGGGGTCTTGGCCCCGGTCCTGCTGCTGGTGGGGCTGGAGCGAGTGAGTGGCTCCAGCGGCTCGCTGTTGCTGAACCTCGAAGGACCGTTCACGCTCCTCATCGGCCTGGCGGTCTTCCGGGAACACCTGGGTCCCCGGGCTCTGCTCGGCGCCGCGACGGTGTTCGTGGGCGGCGCAGTGCTCTCGGCCGGCGGTCCCGGTGGCTCCGCCGACGTGTTCGGTGTCTTGTGCATCGCCGCGGCATGTCTGCTCTGGGGACTGGACAACAACCTCACCCAGTCGCTTAGCCTCCGAGACCCGTTCTCGCTCGTCACGGTCAAGACGAGCGTCTCCGCCGCCGTCAACCTGACGCTCGCGTTCCTGCTGGGCGCGGGGCTGCCGTCGATCGTGCTCACGCTGGGCGCGCTCGGCCTGGGCGCCATCTCGTACGGGGTGAGCCTCCTTCTCGACACCTACGCGCTCCGGCTTCTCGGCGCGGCCCGAGAGGCCGTGATCTTCGCGACCGCTCCGTTTGTGGGAGCGGCACTGGCTCTCCCGGTGCTGTCCGAGACGCTGTCCGCCGCCGAGGTGGTCGCGGGCGGCGTGATGGCCGGGGGCATCGTGCTCATGCTCGGAGACCGCCACGAACATCGCCACCGCCACAAGTCGGTCGTGCACGAGCACGCCCACGTACACGATGACCACCACCAGCACGAGCACGAGCCGGGCGTGGTGGCCACGGCACTGCATTCACACGTGCATCGCCACGCACGGCTCGCCCACGCGCATCCCCACGTCAGCGATCTGCACCACCGACACCCGCACTAGTCGTAGATCGCCTCGACGGTGGCGTGTCCGCCGGTCACCGCGACCAGGCAGGCGACACCGGGGCTGACCACCACCTCCCAGCGGGCGCAGCGGGCTCGGGTCTTCCGGTCCCACCAGCGCAGGTCGTGGGCCCACGGACCCACCCATGCCGCGATATCGCCGCCGCCGCCAGGCAGTTCGGCGCAGCGCAGTCGCGCCGGTGGCGCCGACGGGTCGCCCCGGCCCGACACGACGACCGGCTGCCCATCGCGGTCGAGGAACTCGGCCGCGAGCGGTAGATCGAAGACGCGTGCCGGCGCGGGATCGGGGAGCGCGCCCGGCCACGGCGGCATCTCGGCCACGTTGGCGCCGGGGGCGCGCACCGCGTCGACCGGCCGCAACGGCTCGCGCGGATCGCCCCACGGCACCCAGCGCACCCGCTCAGCCGGGGTGCGCCCGCCCTGTAGCACCGGGGTGACCAGCTCTCCAAAATGACCGAGCATCCCCTGCACGCGCGCGAGCGCGCGGCCCGCGCGGTCGGCGGCAGCCTGATCGCCGCCCCAGAACCCGAGTTGACGACCGTCGAGCGGCACGATCTCGTCGGGTGCGAGTCGCAAAAGGGTCAGTCCCGCGGTCACGTCGATGTCCTCGTCGGAGTTTTCGCGACCGGTGAGCCAGCCCTCGAGCTGCCAGCGGACCCGCGCCGCCAACGCCTCCGGCGTGAGCGCGCCGTCGTGGCGCCAGCACCGGGCCAGGCGCTCGCCGTGCTCGGTCTCGGCCTCGATCGTCACCCGGGTGCACGCCATCCCGCGCACCTCGAGCCGCTCGAGTAGCCGGTCGGCCAGACCCTTGGCGACGAACGCGGCCGTCTCGACCTGGGTCGCGGGCGGGTCGAGCTCGGCGGTCTCGGTGAGCTCGGGCGGCGGCTCTTCGAGCGCGGGTGGGTGCTCGTCGAGACCGAGAGCGAGCCGGTACGCCCGCGCGCCGGACGGGCCGAAGCGGCCCAACACCGAGGGTGCGGGTAGCGCCGCGAACGCGCCCATCGTGCGCAGCCCCAACCGGGTGAGCAGATCGGCGAGCTCGGGATCGCCCAGCGCGGCCACCGACCACTCGGACAGGAACGCCGGCGACTCCCCCGCCGGCACTACGTGCGCGGTTCCCGGCGTCGCTGCCCGCGCCGCCAGCCCCGCCGCGAACGCCCCGTCCGCGACACCCAGC
>JACDBD010000431.1 GCA_013695115.1 Actinomycetota bacterium
GCCTCGCCCGCAGGCGGGAGTTGGCGGCGACCCCGCCGCCGATCACCAGCGTCGGCGTGCCGGCCTCGGCGGCCGCCCCCACCAGCTTGGTGACGAGCACGTCGACCACCGCCTCCTGGAAGGAAGCGACGACATCGGCGACATCGGCATCAGGATGCTTGCGCACGTAGTTGATGACCGCGGTCTTGAGCCCGGAGAACGAGAAGTCGTAGCCGTCGTCGACCATGGCGCGTGGGAACGGGATCGCGGTCGGGTCGCCCTTGGCCGCCAGCCCGTCGATCGCCGGTCCCCCGGGGTAGCCGAGGCCGAGGAAGCGGGCGCCCTTGTCGAACGCCTCGCCGGCGGCGTCGTCGACGGTCTGGCCCAGGACCCGGTAGTGACCGTGGCCCTCCATGACGACGAGGAGGGTGTGGCCGCCCGAGACGATCAGCACCGCCAGGGGCGGTTCGAGGTCGGGTTCCTCGAGCCAGGCGGCGTAGAGGTGGGCCTCGAGGTGGTTGACCTGTACGTACGGGAGGCCGGTGCTCAGGGCGAGCGCCTTGGCCGCGCTCACACCGACGAGCAACGCGCCGGCGAGGCCGGGCCCGTGGCAGGCGGCGACCGCGTCGAGCTCGGTGACGTCGAGCACCCCCGCCTCGACCAGGGCCTCGGCGATGACCGCGGTGATGAGCTCCACGTGCGCCCGGCTGGCGATCTCGGGAACGACGCCGCCGAAGCGGGCGTGCAGGTCGACCTGGCTCGCCACCACCGACGAGAGGACCCGGCGGCCGTCCTCGACGACCGCGGCCGCGGTCTCGTCGCACGACGTCTCGATCCCGAGGATGCGGACGCCCGCTTCCGGAGTTACCACCGTTTGATCTCTTCGATGACGGTCTCGCCCTCGATGCCGCGCTCGATACCGTCGAGCAGCTCGGCGTACGCGGGCCGGTCGACCTCGTGGGCCCACATGACCAGGGCGTCTTCGTTGGTCTCGGCGTAGTAGTTCTTGCGCACCCCGACGGGCCCGAACGCGAAGCGGCGGTAGAGCTCCTGCGCGCCCCGGTTCGAGAGCCGAACCTCGAGGGTGAGGCTCCGGGCCTCGCGTTCGACAGCCTCGCGGGCGAGGACGAGGAGGAGGCGGGTCCCCACCTGGTGGCGCTGCCAGCGGGGGTCGACCGCGATGGTGGTGACGTGGCCGTCCTCGGCGGTCATCATCAGCCCGCCGTAGCCGACGACGTCACGCCCGACGCGGGCGACGAGATAGGCCCGGGTCGAGCGCAGGGCCAGCTCGCTCAGGAACAGCGACATGCTCCACGGCCGCGGGTACACCTGGTTCTCGATCCGCAGCACCGAACGCACGTGCCGCCGCCGCATCGGCACGACGTGCACCACCAGCGGCTCCGCTTTCGGTTCAACGGCCATCTTTATTGCTCCGCTCGCCTCGGGCGCCGGGCCATCCTGGAAAGGACGCCCTGCGGGCCGCTCGCTCCGCGTGGGTGCTCGCTCGGACGCCGAGTCGCACCGATGCACGTCGGCGCTGCCGCACACATCTACGACACCCGCCTCTCCCACTCAATCTCGGCGTCGGAGCCGCGCAGGTAGATCGGGCGGAGGTCCCAGGGCGCCTCGAACTCCTCGCGCTCGACCCGGGCGGTGGCCAGCTCCACCAGCGCGGCCGCGCTCGGCGCGGTGAACCCGGGCCCGGCGTGCTCGACCCGTTCGAGGCGATCGAACGCGTCGGGGTACGCCGGGGCGCCGTCGCCGACGAGGAGCACCTCCTCACCCCCGGCCATCAGGTCGGCGACCACGTCGTCGGGGCGGTCGACCGAGTAGTCCGACACCCGCTGGACGCCGCCGGGGACGGGCCGGTACCGGGCGTGGAACACCTCCTTGCGCCGGGCGTCGAGCACCGCGACGACGAGCCGGGAGGTGTGGCGCGCCGGATAGGCGACGAGGTCGAGGCTCGAGATCCCGACCACCGGCACCCGCAGCGCCTGGGCCATGACCTTGGCCGTGGTCACGCCGACGCGCAGGCCGGTGAAGAGGCCGGGGCCGAGCCCGACCGCGATCGTGCTCAGACTTCCGGGGTCCACGTCGAGCTCGTCGCAGAGGTAGCGGATCGCAGGCGCGAGCTGCTCGGCGTGGCGTCGGTTCCCGGCGAGACTGATCTCGCCGAGCACGGCGCCGCCGCTGCCGATGGCCACTCCGACTCGAGGCGTGGCGGTGTCGAGGGCGAGGAGGAGCACGGCTCAGCCTGTCGCCGCCGCCGGGCCCACGTGGCCGATGGTGGCGAGGGCGTCCTCGCGCGCCAGCCACGACGGTCCCTGCGGCGCGAGGGTCACCGCCCGGTCGTCGTCGCCGGCGCCGGCCTCGAGCCGCACCTCGAGCCGATCGGGCGGCAGGTACGCCGCGACCGCGTCGCCCCACTCGACCAGCGTCACCGCCTCGTCGTCGATGAGCTCCTCCAGGCCGAGGTCGTGGAGCTCTTGGAGGTGGTCGAGGCGGTACACGTCGACGTGGACGAGCGGGAGCCGCCCGTCGTACTGGCGCACGATCGTGAACGTCGGGCTCACGATCGGCTCGTCCACCGCCAGGGCGCGGCCCACGCCCTTGGCGAACGTCGTCTTGCCCGATCCGAGGTCGCCCGCCAGCACCACCACGTCACCGGGACGCAGCAGAGCGCCGACCGCCTCGGCCAGCGCCATGGTCTCGTCGGCGGAAGTGGTTCCCGCTCGGAGCAAACCCGTCATGCCGAGGCACGTCGGCGCGCCAGCACCCGCTTCACCAGCACGAAGTCGGCGCGGGCCTGGGCGAGCGCGGGGCCGCCGTTGCGCAGCACCGCCGACGGGTGGAACGTGGGGATCAGCGTCGCATGCCCGCGGAACGGGAACTCCCGGCCCCGCAGCTTGGTGATCCCCTCCTTCGTATCGAGGAGGAGCTTGGTCGCGAAGTTCCCCAGGGTGACGACGACCGCGGGGTCGATGAACCGCAGCTGGGCCTCGAGGTAGGGGCTGCACGCCTCGATCTCGGCCGGGAGCGGGTCGCGGTTGCCGGGCGGCCGGCACTTGACCACGTTGGCGATGTACACGTCATCGCGGGCGAGCCCGATGCCCTCGATGAGACGGGTGAGCAGCTGCCCGGCCCGCCCGACGAACGGGATGCCCTGGATGTCCTCCTGCTCACCCGGGCCCTCGCCCACGAAGAGGAGGTCGGCGGACGGGTCGCCCACGCCGAACACGACCTGCGTGCGCCCCGGCGCGAGCGCGCATTTCCGGCACGCGAGCGCGTCGCGCTCGAGCTCGGAGAAGCTGGCGAACGGCGGCGGTTCGGAATCGAGCAGCAAGTGGTCCCCACGAACTTCTTGCGTCGCAAACCCACCCTATACGTGGCTCTGCGACGCCAGAAGGGGAGGTTCAGGTGACGGCGGACCGGACGGCGGCGGCCACGACCTCGGTGGTCAGCACCCGCAGCCGGTCGAGGTGGCCGTCGACCGCGCCGGTGGCGAGGGTGAAGACGACGTCGCCGTCGAAGCGGGTGTGCGACGGGTGCAGCGAGCGGGCCAGCCCGTGGTGAGCGCTCACCGCCAGCAGATGGCAGTCGGCCTTGGTCAGTCGGGCATTGGTCGCCACCACCACCAGCGTGGTGTTCTCGCCCGGGCGGAACGGCTGGGGCTCGGGGAACGCCGGGCTGCCCGGTGGCGCGGTCGAACCGGCGAGCACCGTGCCATCCGCGGCGACGACGTCCCCGATTGCGTTGACCACCGCGAGCGCGCCGACAACTGCGTCGCCGTCGCCCGCCGAAGCCGAGCCGAGGCCGCCGGGCACCGCGTGATCGGGCCCGCGCCACTTCCCGACGGTCGCGCCTCGCCCCGCGCCGACCCGTCCCGTTTCGAACGGCGCGCCCCCCTCGGCGGCCACCGCGGCGGCGACGCCCTCGTCGGGACCGGGCCGCTCACCACCCGACGGGGCCAGGTCGAAGACGGCGGCGGTGGGGACGATCGGCACCGGCCCCCCACTGGTGGCGACGCCCCGTTCCTGGGCGGCGAGGTGCCCCATGACCCCGTCGGCGGTCGCGAGACCGAAGGCAGAGCCGCCGGTGAGCACGATCGCATCGACCTGGTCGACGAGCCGGGAGGGGTCGAGCAGCGCGGTCTCGCGGGTGGCGGGGGCGCCGCCCCGGACCTCGCC
>JACDBD010000433.1 GCA_013695115.1 Actinomycetota bacterium
GGCGAGGTCCGCGCCCGCAAGGACGAGTTCGAGGGCCAGCTCGCCGCCCTCGAGGCCGAACAAGCCGCGCTGGCGGCGGTCGTGAGCCGGGGCAGCGGCACGCCCCCCGCGTCCCGCGGCGGCGGGCGGTTCGTCTGGCCGTGCGACGGCCGGGTCGCGAGCCGCTTCGGCTACCGCGTGCATCCCATCTCGGGGACGAGTCGGATGCACACGGGGGTCGACCTGGGCTGCGGCTACGGCGCGCCCATCGGCGCCGCCGGCGACGGCGTCGTCGTCGAGGCCGGCTGGCGGGGCGGCTACGGCAACGCGGTGGTCATCGACCACGGCGACGGCCTCGCCACCCTCTACGGCCATCAGTCGAGCATCGCGGTGTCGCCCGGCGAGCGGGTGAGCACCGGGCGGACCATCGGCTACGTCGGCTCCACCGGTTACTCGACCGGACCGCACCTCCACTGGGAGGTCTGGGTCAACGGCACCCCCGTCGACCCGATGGGATACGTGTAAGGCCGCACCGGCCGGCTGCAGGGCGCGCTGAGGCGAGCTGGCACCGAACTGGGTGGCGTCGACGATGCGGCCGGTGAAGTCGGTCCCGATCTGCGCGGCGAGGAAGGCGGCGGCGGGGACGACCGCCTCGGATGTCGTCCAGCCCGTCCAGTCGTGGTCGGGGCCGAGCTCGCCTCGGCGAGGTCGGTCCGCACCGCGCCAGGACGTAGGGCATTGACGGTGATGCCGCGGTCGGCCAACTCCGGCCCGAGCCCGCTCGTGAACCGCTCATCGCTGCCTTGGCCACGGCGTAGGTGAGGAAGCCCGGCGGCATGAACGGCGCGGCGGCATGGTCGGTGGTACCTCACCGGAGAGCGCCGATCGGCAGTTCTCCATTCGCCCGCATCGCCGCGAGCGTTCAGGCGTCGCGACCGCGCCGGTTGCCAACTGCGGTCGACGGCCGATCGGTGCGTGCTTGGCAACGCAGCAGCGGCGGCTAGAGGAGAGCACCCTGCGCCACGACCGTCGAGGCCGGCGCTCGAGCGCCAGCCCGGCTTCGTCATGCGGCGTTCCGTGCGCATCGCCGCCCGTTGACTCGCGGTTTCCTAAGTTGAGGGGTCTGTCAGCAGGCGGACTCGCGGGTGATGGTTCGGTGATCATCACCCGCCCACGAGCGATGTCCCATCGAGTGGTGCACCTTCGAGTCCCATCACTTGGAGGAGTCGCGCGCTCAAACCCCCGCGGCCCGTTCCGGCGGTTCCTTATTCACCCAGGGAGGCGGTCATGCGTCCTCACTGGCTGCAGACTCGGTCAGGTCGATCGATTCGAGTGGCGCTACGGCAGGGCCATCGAGCACGGCACCGTCGGAAGTGAAGCGCGACCCATGACAGGGGCAATCCCAGGAACGTTCAGCTGTATTCCATTGCACGAGACAGCCGAGATGGGTGCAGACCGGCGACACCGCATGGAGTCCGCCGCGGTTGTCCCTGTAGACAGCCGCTTTCTCGCCGTCGGCATCCACGATCGCGCCTGCCCCCGGTGAGAGTGCTTCGATGTCCGGTCGCGAGCGAAGTCTGTCACCGATGAGGTGCTTGGCAGCCTTGAAGTTGTGCTTGGCGAATTCTCTTGGGCCCTTGACTGTGACCGATCGCGTGGAGTCATAGACGCCGGCCCAGTCGGGAGGGTTGCTCGTCACCAGCCCGTGAAGGGCGAGCGCGGCCGCGGTGCCGTTGCTGAGCCCCCACTTTTTGAAGCCGGTCGCGACCAGGACCCGGTCGCGGGACCCGAGGCGACCGACGAATGGCAACCCGTCGACCGGCACGAAGTCCTGGGCTGACCATCGGTGCGAGACCCGCTGCACTGGGAAGTGCTCACTCGCCCACCGCTCGATGGCCTCGTAACGCAGGCGGGTGTCGTTCTCCTCACCCGTGCGGTGGCCCTCACCGCCGAGCACCAGTGCCATCCCGCTGTCTACCGGTGTCGGACGCAATGTTCGTGTGGGCTGATCCGCCGAGAGGTACATCCCCCCGATGTCGGCAGGTTCGTCGCCGACGTGGGCGAGTACGGCGTATGAGCGCGACGGTTCGGCCTTGGCTGCATACCAGCCGTCATTGAGGAACGGGATGAGCGTCGCGACGACGACCCAGTCCGCCTCGAGTTCGCCGTGCTCGGTCCGCACGAGGCAGGGGGCGCCGTCCTCGACATCTACCGCGTTCGTGTGCTCATAGATCGCTCCGCCGGCTGCAACAAAGGCCTGCCGCAGGCCCAGGCAGTACCGGACCGGATGGATAGCAAGCTGGTCGTCGAGTTGGACAGCCGCGGCTATCGGATAGGGCAGACCGGTGTCGGACGTGACGGTGGCGGGCTGTCCCAGGCGTACGAGCGTCTCGGCTTCAGCCTGCACGTCGGTTACCCGGTCGGTCTGCTGTGTGTAGGTGTACGCGGGCAAACGCATCAGTTCGCCGCCGTCGGGTATTTCGGCCGCGAGCTCAGAGACGAGTGCCATGGCTCGGAGGTTGGCGGTGAGGTATTCGGTGGCTGGCTCCTCACCGCGTTGTTCGACCAGCTGCGCATACATGAGTCCATGTAGCACGGTCACCTTGGCGGTCGTGTGACCGGTGGTGCGGCTGGCGATTCGGTGCCGGTCGACGAGGGCCACAGATGCGCCTGCCCGCTGTAACAACAGCGCCGTGGTCAGGCCAGTGATGCCGGCGCCGATGACGGCGACATCGGCACGCGCCCGTCCCACGAGCGGCGCTGTCGGCTCGCCCTCCTCGACATCCAACCAGAACGAATTCACTACATCACGTGATTCCCCGTGCCGCGGTTACCGAAACGAATGCTCCTCCGGAGCAGTCGCCTGGGTGCGATCTCGTCCGGTACCCGACGGGATGCACAGAGGTGAACTCGGGCCACGAGTCCAAGCCACATGCGCGTTCGCACCCGAGCACCGCTCGAGCGCAGCTGTCACGTCGCCGCGTCGGTAGGGTCGCCGGATGCTCCTCCTCGTGCGGCACGGACAGACAGCCGAGAATGCCCGGGGCTTGCTGCTGGGACGAGCCGACCCGCCGCTTTCCCCGCGGGGACGACGACAGGCGGCGGCGCTAGCGCGCCTGCTGCCACCGGAGGCTCGCGTGGTGTCGAGCCCGCTGCGGCGAGCGCGCGAGACGGCGGAGGCGTTCGGCAGGGCCGTCGAGATCGATGAGCGGTGGATCGAGCTCGACTACGGCAGACTCGACGGGCTACCGCCCGAGGACGTCGACGAATCGACATGGGCGCGGTGGCGAGCCGACCCGTCGTATGTCCCCGCCGGAGGCGAATCGTTGATCGTTCTCGGGAAACGGGTGCGCTCGGCGTGCGATCGGCTCGCGGGCGAGGCGGCTACGCGCGACGTCGTCGTTGTGAGCCATGTGTCGCCGATCAAGGCAGCGATCGCGTGGGTCCTGGGGGTCGGCGACGAGGTCGCGTGGCGTCTGTTTGTGCGCGACGCCTCGATCGCCCGGGTGCGTGTCGATCCGTCGGGACCGGTGTTGACGTCGTTCAACGAGGTTCCGTCGGTGGATTAGCCGCCGGCAATCTCGTGCAGCGCGGCGTAGAACAACTGAGCGGTGTCCCCCCACGATGGCAGGGCTTGGCCGCGCCGGCGGGCTCCGTCGGCCAGCCTGCCGCGGTAGGCGTCGTCCTCGACCAGTCTCTGGAGCCCCGCCGCGAGCCCGGCCGTGTCGCCCGGCGCCACGATGACCGCCTCGCGATCGTGGGTCGCCAGGTGGGGAAGGTTGCCGGCGTCCCACCCGATGACCGGGACTCCGGCGGCGAGGGCCTCGCCGATGACGGTCCCATAGGGCTCCTGCGTGCTCGGCAGGGCGAAGGCGTCGGCCGCCTGGTACATCGACGCGACCCTCGGGGCGGGGAGGGGGCCGTGCACGACGACTCGGTCTCCGAGCGCGGGATCCCGCAGGCGCGCCAGCACCCGGGCTCGGTAGCGCCGGTCGACGTGCTCGTCGCCGACGAGGTGGAGGGTGGCGGAGTCGGCCGGAAGGCGGGCGAAGGCGTCGAGGAGATCGAGGATCCCCTTGCGCGGGATCCAGTTCGCGACGCAGAGGACGGCGGCGTGCCGTCCGGCCCGAAGGTCCGGGGGCGGTCCGCTCGGGATGGCGGGATCGCTGCCCGGCGGGACGACCCGGATGCGATCAGTGGGAAACCGCCGGGCCCGCAGGTCGTCGGCGAGGGATTCGCTCGCGACCATGAGGAGCCGGGCGTGCCGGTAGGTGCCGACGTCGAGTCGGGCCTGGAGCCAGGTGCGAACGGGGCCGTGGTCGATACCTCCCGGGACCTGGTGGGACATCACAACGAAGGGAGGTGTGGCCGCCCGGTGAACCCATGGCACCACCGGCCAGGCGGCGATGCTGTCGATCACGACGACGTCGCTGTCGTCGCGGGCGAGCGGCAGCACCCGGCGAGCACCCAGAATCCCGAACGGGAAGATCGCATCGGGGCACGACACGAAGCGCAGGGCGGCATCGTGTGCGGGCGCCGCCGTCGCCATCCGGCGGTGGTAGAGGTACCCGCCGGTCATCTGCTGGGGATCACCCAGCGTGATCAGTGAGACTCGCAGCATGAGGGTGACGCACGTAGCGCCGACGGTGTTCGGCAGCGATGGGATCTTCGGGGGAGGCGAACGGTATCCGCTGGAGTTGGCCCGGGCCCTGGCTCGCGAGGTGCGCTGCCGGCTGGTGACCTTCGGCGCCGCCCACCGTTCCCGCGAGCAGGACGGGCTGGAGGTCGTCGTGCTGCGGGCCCGCCGTTTCGCACGCGGTCACCCGGCTCAGCCCGTGGGCGCCGGGCTCGTGCGTGCGCTGCGCGACGCCGACGTCGTCCACGCGCACCAGTTGCACAGCCGCACGACCACGCTCGCCTTGGCAGCGGCGTCGATCCGACCGCAGCGCCGGGTCGTCACCGACCACGGCCTCCTGCCCACGCGCGGCCGGAGCGCGACGGGGTTGGTCGACCGTTTCCTCGCGGTGTCGCAGTACTCCGCTGACCTGCTCGACCTGCCTGCCGATCGCACCCGGGTGATCTTCGGTGGCGCCGATCCGGCACGCTTTCGCCCCGACCCGAGCGAGTCACGCTCGGGCGTGCTGTTCCTCGGGCGCCTCACACCGCACAAGGGCGTCGATCGGCTGATCCAGGCACTCCCCGCGGGGGCTGCGCTGACCGTCGCAGGCGCAGGGGGACACGACCCGGCATTGCCGGAGCGGGGGTACGTCGATCGGCTCCACGAACTTGCCGCCGCCTCGCCCGCTCGAGTGACCTTTACGGGCCCCGTCGCCGAAACGGACCTTCCCGCCCTCATGCGGCGGGCGGCGGTCCTGGCGCTTCCGTCGGTCGACGTCACCTGTTACGGACGACACGTCGCGATCTCGGAGCTGCTCGGCCTCAGCGTGCTCGAGGCCATGGCGAGCGGCACGCCTGTGGTCGCGAGCAAGATCGGTGGCGTCCCCGAAGTCGTGTCCGACGGCCACACCGGCTTCTTGGTGCCTCCGGGCGACGTCGCCGCTCTCTCCGACCGGCTCACGACGCTGCTCGCGGACCGCAGTCTGCGTGAGCGCATGGGTCGAGAGGCGCGCGCTCTCGTGTCTGAGCGCTTCACGTGGGAGTCATGCGCACGGCGATGCCTCGACACGTATCACGACGTGGTCGCGTAGCCGCCGAAGGCGTCGGGGGTCTCCCAGATCCGAACCCGCAACGACGTCCCGTCCTCCGCGATGGCCGAACGGATCTGGTCGTGCACCCAACGGGCGAAGATCTCCACGGTCACCGCCTCGGCATCATCAGGCTGGATGATCTCCAGGCTGCGGTCTCGAATCTGGGCGATGGCGGCGTCGAGGGCGCCGCGAAGCACGTCGAGATCGCAGACCATGCCGAGCTCGTCGAGGTCGTCGCGGGCGACCACGACGTCGATGCGGTAGTCGTGGGAATGAAGCTCGCCTTCCGGCCCCTCCATACCCGGCATGACGTGCCAGGCGGTCACCATCGCGTTCGCGCCGACCTCGTACATGGGGTCACTCATAACACAGCGCGGCGTGCACCAAACCTGGTTCACCCCGGTCGACGAGACCGAAGGCCTCAGAGGCGGAGGGGAAGGGGATCTGGTGGGTCGCGAGCTCACCGAGTGGCAGTTCACCCAAGAGCTCGCGGGCAGCGTGACGCCGACGGTCGAGCGACCATTGCCCCGCCAGGCGAGCGGGGATCGTCGACACCTGGGTGCTGCGGATGGTCAACCGACGCCGGTGGAAGTCGGCACCGAGTGGAAGCGGAACCAGCTTGGTGCCGTACCACGACACGACGAGCGCGGTCCCCTCGTGCCTCAAGAGCTCGAGGCCGTTCACGAGCGCGCTCGGATTTCCGCTCGCCTCCACCAGCAACGGCGCGCCCTTGGTCGACGTCATCTCGGCGACGCTTGCACGGAGGTCCTCGGGCACGACCGACGCGATCCCGAGACCGCCGGCCAACTCACGGCGCGGCGCCACGGGATCACTCGCGAGCACGCGGGCACCACCACGCTGGAGGAGCAGGCTGCACAGGAGGCCGACCACACCCAAGCCGGTCACCACGACGACCGCCTCCGGCTCGGGCTCCGCCTCCAGGCTGACCTGAAGCGCCGTCTCGACCAGTGGAAAGAGCGTGGCCTGTCGCAGGTCTACGTCGCCGATCGCGATCGCGTCGCCAGCGGCGACGACGAACCGGTCCTGGTGGGGATGGAACGCGAACACCGCGGCGCCCTCGGCTATGCCATCGCCGGGTTGCTCGACTCGTCCGACGCAGCTGTAGCCGTACCGAAACGGGAAGCAGAACTCGCCCGAGAGGGCCGAAAGGGTGTCGTCGAGGGCGAGGCGCTCGTCGAGCTCGCCTCGGTAGGCGAGCATTTCGGTGCCGGGACTGATGCCCGAGAACGCGGTCCGGACAAGCAGTTCCCCAGGACCCGGCTCGGAAAGCGGCGCGTCACGGATCTCGACCCGGCGGGGCTCGACGAACCACACGGCTTGGGCTTTCCTGTTACCCACTGGCGCCCCCTGGGTACTGACCGCCCAGTATCCCAACGCTGCGCGCCGCGTGTGTCGATAGAGCTCGAGAAGGAGACAAGGGTGCTTGAGACCCGAGAGGTCACGCGTGTCATGCTGCCCACGCCTTTCGGACCGTTCCGGGCGCATGCCTTCGAGTCGTCGACCGGCGCCGTGCACCTGGTACTCGTGAAGGGCCAGGTCTCCGAACACGAGCCGGTCCTCACCCGCCTCCATTCCGAGTGCATCACCGGCGACGCGCTCGGGTCGCTCCGCTGTGACTGCGGGGTGCAACTCCGACTCGCACTGCGCATGATCGCCGCGGCCGGCGCCGGCGTACTCGTCTACACCACCGGTCATGAGGGCCGGGGCATCGGGCTGATGAACAAGCTGCGTGCCTATGTCGAACAGGACAACGGTGCCGACACGGTCGACGCCAACTTCCAACTGGGACTGCCCATCGATGCCCGCAGCTACGACGACGTCCCCGCCATCCTGCGTGAGCTCGGCGTTCGTTCGGTACGCCTTCTCACCAACAACCCCGTCAAAGTCGACGCGCTGCGAACTCTCGGGATCGCGGTCGACGAGATCATCGCGCTGCCGACCGCCCCGCACACCCGCAACCTGCGCTACCTGCGCACCAAGCACGCGCGCCTCGGTCATCTCGACGCCATCGGAGACCCGCTGCCGCCGGCCGAGCACCGCCCACCCGCAGTCGCGGACCTGATGGGACCGGTACGGCCCCGTGTCGACCGCCCTTACGTCGTGCTCAAGTACGCCCAGACGCTCGACGGGCGCATTGCCACTGCGACCGGCGACGCCAAATGGATCAGCAGCGAAGCCGAGCGGGTGGTCTCGCACGGGCTGCGGGCCGCCTGCGACGCCGTACTCGTCGGCGTCGACACCGTGATCCAGGACGACCCGCAGCTCACGGTACGCATGGTGTCCGGAGCCTCCCCGGTCCGGATCGTGCTCGACACGACGCTCCGAGTGCCACGCGACGCCAAGATCCTCGGCGACGACGCCGCCACGATCATCATCACCACCGATCGGGCGTCGGCAACGGCGCACCGGTGGCTAGCGAGCCGCCACGTCGCCGTTCATGCCGTCGACGCCGGGGCCGACGGCGTGGACATCGGCGCCGCCCTCGCGCTCCTGCGCACCCTGGGCACGGAATCATTGCTGGTCGAGGGGGGTGGGAAGGTGATCACCTCGCTGTTGCGGGCCCAGGTCGTCGACCGTCTCGTGGTGGGAGTTGCTCCGACCATCATCGGCGCCGGCACAGACGCGGTCGGCGACCTCGGCGTCGCTCAGGTAACTGACGGGGTCCGCTTGCACAACCGCGTGACGTGCATCGCCGGCGACGACCTGCTCGTGGCGTTCGACCTCGAGCCGTCCCCGCCGCACAGCGACACCGCCTCGAACTAGTCGCGCCCGGTGAGCTCGAACAGGATCCCGTCTGGGCCCCGGAAATGAGCCCACCTCATCCCACCGCCACGCTCGATGGCGCCCGTGAACTCGACGCCGGCCGACTCCAGCTCACGCCGGGCCGCCTCGACGTCGTCGACCTCGAAACCCACCACCGGTCCGCTGTCGAAGTGGCGATGATCCTCGTCGCCGGGACCGAACGCCTCGACAGTGTCGCCGTTCTTGGCACCAAACGCGATCATCTCGCCCTCGCTGTGGCGATGTTCGAGCCCGAGCTTCTCGAAGAACGACCGGGTCGCCTCGAGATCCGACACCCGGACCCCCATCCACGACAGCCCCTGCACCTCCATTTCGCACCTCCCGCTCGGGTTTCCCCCCTTCCATACCCGAGCGGAACCGCCAGATCCCGATTCCCGACCTCACCAATCCGCGTTGGGTTGGAGATCCAGTTCATTGCTCGATAAGCGACCCGACGCAGCGGGGGTGTGATCTCTACACTCGGAGTTTCCGGCGCGTCGCGGCTGACGCGAGCGCCATGGCCTGGGCCAGCCGTTTGGCAGGTCTGTCGCGCTACGAGAAAGCTGCTGTCAGCCCGTCGATTCCGAGAGGTCCGTAGTCAGACTGCCAGTGCTCGCCGGAAGCGATCGGCCAAGCATCGGTGAGAGTGCCAGTAGTGACGATCTCGCCGACCGAAAGGGGCGCGTACTCGGGCTGGCCCGCAAGCACCCGGGTCAGATGGGCACCAGGCGTAACGCTCGACGAAGGCGGTGCCCGTACCAGCGGCTGGGCGTGCGCCCGCAGCCCGACCACCGAGGTGGTCGATGCATCGGTCGTCATCGGCACGCTGCGGCGCGACGACGCCTGCGTCACGAGCGACCCTGGGGACCTGGCGGCCATCGCCGACGCGCTCGGCCGGCCTCTACGAGTCTTCGCGATCTGACCTGAACGGCTCGTTCGCCGGCCGTCAACGGCGTTCCGTCGGTACGTCCGCTGCTGAAGCAGTGCCCACCGGGTAGGGATGGGCCTATCTTCGAGGTTCGCTGGCGCGACTGAGACGCCGGCGAGGCTGCAGAAGGCGAGCCAGGCCGCCACTGAGTAACCGCTCGGGGGCTATCCCTTCACCGCGAACAACTGCCACTCGCCGGGCACGCCCTTGAGCGAGTGGGCCCCGCGGTCCTCGAACTCGATGCCCGACCCAGATCCTCGGCCGCTCCGAAGCCCGCGCGTCCCGAGGTCACGGCGATGACGCGTGAGGCTAACGCGCTCGAGGATCTCGCAGAGGGTTAGGGCGCACCCATGCGTCTGACCTCTTATTGCGCGTGCGCCGGGACTTGAGAAGGGGCCGCGGGCGCGTCGACAGGGGGTCGGCGCGGCGGCGGAGGGCCGCGAAGCCGGCCCGGAGCTGCGCCGCCCCCTGCTCCGACGGTTCGCCTGCACTCGTCGGTGCTCCCGGAGGGGTCGGATTGGCGTCGAGTCCCTCGGGAGGCATTCCCATCACCACCAGCGCGTCGTACCAGCCTTTCTTCAGCCGGGCGCGCAGCGTCCGGCGACGTTCGGGCTCGAGCTCGCGCCGGAGCCGGGCGAGGCCCGAGCGCGACGTTTGCACGACCCCCGTCACGGCGGCGTGCGCCGTGCGCGCCCCCTTCGTCAGGCCGTTCCGTGTCACGCGGGCGAGACGGGCGCCGAGACGTCTCTGGGCCGCGCGCAAGGACCAACGCGGCGACGTCTCGTGGATCTCCGACAGGCGCGCCGTGGCGTGGTCGGCGTCGACGATGGCGACGCCGAGTAGCGTGAACATGGAGACGAGGAACGCGATGAACAGGGCCGGCGCCGCGCGGGGATGACCCTGTCCGGTCGACAGGTTCTCGGCGAGCACCAGCGACGCGATGCTGACGCTCGCGGCCAGGCCGGCGACGCCGGCCAACCGACGTCGTATCACCGCGCCATGGTAGCGGGAGCGTTGCGGTCGGCCGACCGGATCAGGCCCGGTTCGAACAGGTCTCGACGAGGCCGGGTAGGGGTTGATGGCCGCTCCGCCGCTCGGGCGGATCTCGAAGTGGGTGTGGGTGCCCACGGCGTTGCCGGTGTCGCCGGCGTATCCGATCACCTCGCCGTCCGTGACCTGCTGCTCCGCTCCGGCGAAGCCGTCGAGGTGTGCGTACGCGCAGCGCGGTGCCGGGATGTCGGCGCCGTACCATCGGCGCGATGCGGGTCGCGCGCCGACGGGACGGTGGTGCGCTTGTCGTCGCGGCGGCGCTGCTCCTGGGTGCGTGCGGCGGCACCGACGGCGGGGGGAGCGCGCGACCGGGTGATCGTGCCGGTGAGGACGGTACCGAAGCGCCCGGATCAGCAACCGGCCCCGGGATCTCCATCGAGGAGGCGTTGCGCGCGACCGGGCCGGGGCCGTTCCTCGTCAACGGATTGGTGGTCGCGCCTGAAGGGCAGCCGGTACGGCTGTGCCGCGCGCTCGACGAGTCCCCGGCACCGGAGCCACCCGGCTGCGCCGAGCCGTCCCTGGTGGTCGAGGGCCTCGAGGTCGACTCGGTGTCCGGCCTGGAGACGACCGGCACACCTCCCACCCGATGGACGCCCGAGCCGGTCCAACTGCTCGGCGACGTCACCGGCGGCGTCCTGACGGTGGCGCGGGGAGGTTGCGGCTGCCCTGCGCGAGCGAGGTGAGACGGTGGCGCTCACGGATGTCGGATCGCGGTGGCAGCCGAGCACGCCGGTGCCGCCCTCTGGTCGGGCGACGCCGATTTCGAGCGGGTGCAGGGCGTGCTCGCAGAGCTGGAACGCTTCGTCCCGCGATGACGCCGTGTGCGGCGGTGCTTGCCGCAACCGCGGGTGCCCGTGATGGGATTTGGGCGAGGCAGGGTCCGCCTCTGCTCGCTCAGCGTGTTCTAGTATTTGACTCTGTTCGCTCAGCGTGTTCTAGTATTTGAGCAGGCAGAGCCGGGCGCGTTGCGACGCGCGTGACAGGAGGACCGTATGACGAGCGTAACAGACCGCACGACTCGACCTCGCCGGAGCCGCCGCTGGGGCGCGCGCCTCGCGGTCGGGCTCCTCGCGGGAGTGATGGCCACGATCGCCGGCGTCCCGTCGGCTTCGGCTGACGTCACATCGGTTGGCGGTGGGGCCTTCGGCGAGCAGGTCAACCTCAGCATCCTCGGCGTGGGTCTTGTGTCGTCGGGTCCGTCACCGTCGGTGACGTTGCCCTCGACCGGCGGAGGGCCGTTCACCAACTCACTCGCGAGCGTGAGCGTGCCTCCTGCCCTGACCACCGGCCTTCTCGAGGTGAGCACCGAGGGCGGGTCCCTCGGGACCCACCAGGGCTTCGCGACGAGTTCGGCAACGATCGCGAACGCCCATATTTTCACGGACTTTCTCCTCGCCACTGCAGTGAACAGCACGTGCACCTCGAATGGTGACGGGTCGACGGGCTCCTCCACCCTCGTCGGGGCAACCCTGTTGGGAACTCCGATCCCGGTGAACCCGGCACCCAACACCACGCTCAACCCCGTCCCGGGGGTGACCGTGATCCTCAACGAGCAGATCGTCGTGAACGATCCCGGAGTTGAGACCAGCATCACCGTCAACGCCGTGCACATCATCGTCAATCTGCCCGGCCTCGCGTCCGGTGACATCATCCTGTCGCAGTCGCGGTGCGCGGCGTTCGGCCCCGACGTGCTCGGCGGGCCCGCACCCGGAC
>JACDBD010000444.1 GCA_013695115.1 Actinomycetota bacterium
GCCCAGGCCCGCGCCGCCCTCGAGCGGGCGGCCCGCCCCGACCCCGAGCTGCCGAAGGCGAGCTAGCCCAAGGCGAGTCGAGGGCGCACCCGCCGGTACCCTGAACCGGCGCATGGGCGAATCCCGCAAGCCCACCGACTCCTCCCGGCCAACCCTTCCCGACTGGCGCGCGCTGGCGCAGCGGGAGACCAAGCGTGATCCCGACGAGCTGACCTGGGAGACACCCGAGGGCATCCCGGTCAAGCCCCTCTACACCGCCGCCGACCTCGAGGGCCTCGAGGCCGTCGACACGCTGCCGGGGTTCGAGCCGTTCCTGCGCGGCATCCGGGCGACCATGTACGCCAACCGCCCGTGGACGATCCGCCAGTACGCCGGGTTCTCGACCGCCGAGGAGTCGAACGCCTTCTACCGGCGCAACCTCGCCGCCGGCCAGATGGGCCTGTCGGTGGCATTCGACCTCGCCACCCACCGCGGGTACGACAGCGACCACCCCCGCGTCGTGGGCGACGTCGGCAAGGCGGGCGTCGCCATCGACTCGGTCGAGGACATGAAGATCCTGTTCGACGGCATTCCGCTCGACCAGATGACGGTGTCGATGACGATGAACGGCGCCGTCCTGCCCGTGCTCGCGGGCTACATCGTCGCCGCCGAGGAGCAGGGCGTCTCCCGCGACCAGCTCGCCGGGACCATCCAGAACGACATCCTCAAGGAGTTCATGGTCCGCAACACCTACATCTACCCGCCCGAGCCGAGCATGCGGATCGTCGCCGACATCATCGAGTACACGGCGAAAGAGATGCCGAAGTTCAACTCCATCTCGATCTCCGGCTACCACATGCAGGAGGCGGGCGCGACCGCGGTGCAGGAGCTGGCGTTCACGATCGCCGACGGCATGGAGTACGTGCGTGTCGCCACCGGCCGCGGCCTCGACATCGACGCCTTCGCCGGCCGGCTGTCCTTCTTCTTTGCGATCGGCATGAACTTCTTCATGGAGGTCGCCAAGCTGCGGGCGGCCCGGCTGCTGTGGTCGAAGGTCATCCGGGAGTTCGGGCCGAAGAAGCCGAGCTCGCTCATGCTGCGAACCCACTGCCAGACGTCGGGGGTCTCGCTCACCGAGCAGGATCCGTACAACAACATTGTGCGGACCGCGTTCGAGGCGCTGGCGGCGGTCCTCGGCGGCACCCAGAGCCTGCACACCAATTCGTTCGACGAGGCCCTCGCGCTGCCCAGCGAGACCGCCGCTCGGATCGCCCGCAACACCCAGCTGATCCTGGCCGAGGAGACCGGCATCCCCCACGTGGTCGACCCGCTCGGCGGCAGCTACTACGTCGAGGGCCTGACCCAGTCGCTGGCCAACGAGGCGTGGAAGCTGATCGAGGAGGTCGAGGAGCTCGGCGGCATGACCAAGGCGGTCGAGTCGGGCATGCCCAAGTTGCGCATCGAGGAGAGCGCGGCCCGGCGCCAGGCGCGCATCGACCGGGGTGAGGAGGTGGTGGTCGGCGTCAACAAGTACCGCCTCGACGAAGAGCTCCACGACTTCGAGCTCCGTGACGTCGACAACACCGAGGTACGGCTCAGCCAGATCGAGCGGCTCGAGCGCGTCCGGTCGACCCGGGACGAACCACGGGTCCGGGAGACGCTTCAGCGCCTCACCGAAGGCGCGGCCGGAGACGCCAACCTCCTCGAGCTCGCAGTCGAGGCCACCAGAGCGCGGGCGACGGTCGGTGAAATCTCCGACGCGCTCGAGGAGGTGTTCTCGCGCCACCGCGCGACCGTCCGTAGCATCAGCGGTGTGTACGGCTCCGCCTACGAGGGCGACGAAGGCTACGAGCGGGTGCGCCGCGAGATCGACGAGTTCGCGAAGGAAGAGGGTCGCCGGCCCCGCATGCTGGTCGTCAAGCTCGGCCAGGACGGCCACGACCGCGGCGCGAAGGTCATCGCCACTGCGTTCGCCGACATCGGCTTCGACGTCGACGTTGGCCCGCTGTTCCAGACGCCGGAAGAAGCCGCCCGCGACGCGATCGAGAACGACGTCCATGTCGTGGGCGTGTCGAGCCAGGCCGCCGGGCACAAGACACTCGTGCCCGAGCTGATCGCCGAGCTCCGCAAGCAGGGGGGCGACGACATCCTGGTCGTATGCGGCGGGGTGATCCCGCCTCACGACTACGACTTCCTGCTGGAGTCGGGCGTCAGCGCGGTGTACGGCCCCGGCACCAACATCCCCAAGGCCGCGGCCGAGATCCTCCAGCTGCTGCGCAACCGTTGAGCGATCTGGCCCGGCAGGTCCTCGCCGGCGACCGGCGCGCGCTGGCGCGGGCGATCACGCTGGTCGAGTCGACCCGGCCCGACCACCGGGCCGAGGCCACCGAGTTGCTCGACGAGGTGCTGCCGCACACCGGCGGGTCGGTACGGGTGGGCATCTCGGGGACGCCGGGCGCGGGCAAGTCGACGTTCATCGAGGCCCTCGGGCTCTACCTGGTCGACCGGGGCCATCGGGTCGCGGTGCTGGCCGTGGACCCCTCGAGCGGCCGCAGCGGGGGATCGATCCTGGGCGACAAGACCCGCATGGGCGAGCTCACCCGCCGGGATGCCGCGTTCGTCCGGCCGTCGCCGACCGGGCGCACCCTCGGCGGGGTGGCGCGGCGCACCCGGGAGGCGATGTTGCTGTGCGAAGCAGCCGGGTTCGACGTGGTGCTCGTCGAGACGGTGGGGGTGGGACAGTCCGAGGCCGCGGTGGCGGACATGGTCGACGTGTTCGTGCTCGTGCTGGCGCCGGGAGCCGGTGACGAGCTCCAGGGCATCAAGCGCGGGGTCATCGAGCTGGCCGACATCGTCGTGGTGAACAAGGCCGACGGCGAGCTCGCCGCCGTGGCCAAGGCGGTCGCGGCCGACTACGCGAGCGCGCTGCGGCTCGTGCGACCGCGGACGCCGGAGTGGGAGCCGCGGGTGCTGCTGGTGTCGGCGCTCGAGGGGCGGGGCGTGGACGACCTGTGGCGGGCGGTCGAGGAGTTCCAGGCGTCGATGGGCGAGTCGGGCGCGCTCGAGCGGCGCCGAGCCGAGCAGGCCCGCGAGTGGATGTGGGCCGAGGTGTCGGAGAGCCTGCTCGAGTCGTTGCGGGGCGACGAGCAGGTGGCTGCTCTGGCGGAGGGGCTCGAGCGGGAGGTGGCAGCAGGGACGGTGAGTCCCACCGCCGCGGCCCAGGAGATGCTCCGCGCGTTTCGGGGTACCACCGGGTAGGTTTCCCTCCTCGGGCGGAGTCCGACCGGGCCCTTTCTGGGCCCAGGACATCCATGACCGACGCTCATGCGACCCGCCCGAGCCGCGATCCTCTGACCGGCCTGCCCGACCGCGTCGACTTCGTCGACCGCGTGGGGGCATCGCTCGATCGCGGCGCCGGGGAAAAGCGAGTCGCGGTCCTCGTCATCGGACTCGACCACTTCAAGATGGTCAACGACGCGCTCGGGCACGAAGCCGGCGACGGCCTGCTCGAGACAATCGCCCAGCGGCTGCTGTGGGCGCTGCGCCCGAGCGACACCCTGGCCCGGCTCGGAGGCGACGAGTTCCTGGTGCTGTGCGAGGAGGTCGGGGACGCCGACCACGCCCACGAGCTGGCGGCGGAGATCACCGACCAGATCTCGCGTCCCGTCATGCTCGAGGACGGCGAGGTCTTCGTGACCGCCAGCATCGGCATCGCCACCTCGGGCCCGGGGGCGACGGCGCCGGCGCTCGTTCGCGACGCCGACACCGCGATGTGGCGGGCCAAGGACCGGGGGCGCGCCCGGTTCGAGCTCTTCGACGGCCGGACCCGGGAGGGCGCCGTCGACGACCTCCGCACGGGGAGCGCCCTGCGCCGCGCGTTGGAGCGGGGCGAGTTCGCCGTCTACTTCCAACCGGTAATCGACCTGGAGCGAGGCGGTGTGACCGGCTTCGAGGCGCTGCTGCGCTGGCGGCACCCCGAGCGTGGTCTGGTCGCGCCGGGAGAGTTCATCGGGCTGGCGGAGACGACCGGGCTCATCGTCCCGATCGGCGCCTGGGTGCTGGAGGAGGCCTGTCGGCAGACGGCTCGCTGGCAGGAGGAGGCCGCGCCGGCGCCCCCGCTCACGATCAGTGTGAACCTGTCGCCACGCCAGCTGGCCGAGCCGACGCTCCCCGACGATGTCGCCCGCATCGTCCGGGACACCGGCGTGCACCCCGACTCGGTGTGGCTCGAGATCACCGAGAACACGCTGATGGTCGACGCCGAGTCGGCGATCGGTGTGCTCCAGGCGCTCCAGGGCCAGGGTGTGCACATCGCGATCGACGACTTCGGGACCGGGTACTCGTCGCTGAGCTACCTCAAGCGACTCCCGGTCGAGGCGCTGAAGGTCGACCAGACCTTCGTCGACGGGCTCGGCCGCGACGCCGAGGACACCGCGCTCGCCACCGCCTGCGTGAGCCTCGCCCACGCTCTCGGGCTGACCGCGATCGCCGAGGGCGTGGAGTCGCCGGCCCAGTTGGCTGAGCTGCGCACGCTCGGATGCGAGTTCGCCCAGGGCTTCCTCTTTGCCGAGCCGCACCCCGCGATCGACCTGGGCGAGCGGCCGGTCGAGACCCTCGGGACCTGGGCGGGCCTGGGCGCCGATTAGCCGCTTGACCCGGCTCAGGCACTTCTATACAATCTGTCACAGCTAGTTTCACTTCCCCCCGCACCCCGAGATCCGCGGAGGGAACCATGCCCGCCACCCTCACGATCCAGCCCTGGCCCGACCCCGTCATCGACACCCTGGGCCACGATCCCCGCTCCCTCTACGTCGAGACTTTCTGGCTGCCCACGCTCGGGCCGACCGCGCTGCTGCTCCTGCGCCACCTGGCTCAGCGCTTCGACGAACGGCCCGAGGGCCTCGAGCTCACGGTCGCCGACACCTCCCAGGCCCTCGGTCTCGAGCAGCGCGAGGGGAACAGCTCGCCGTTGGTGCGCTCGCTGGCCCGCCTGGCCCAGTTCGACCTCGCCTGCGACGACGGCCGGGGCACGGTGGCAGTGCGGCGCAACCTCCCGCCGATCAACGTCCGGCACGTGCGCCGCCTCCCGCTCGAGCTCCAGGTCGCGCACGCGGAGTGGGCCGAGACCCAACTGGCCCAGGGCCCGCTCACCACGGCGCGGGGCCGGGCGCGCCGGCTGGCGGTCACGCTGCTCGAGCAGGGCGACGACGCCGACCACGTCGAGCGGGTGCTGCACGCCACCGGCTTCCACCCGTCGATCTGCCACGAGAGCGCCCGGTGGGCGTACGAGCGCCACCGCGAGTCCGTCGAAGCGTCCGTCCCCGACACCGCCGCCTGAACCCCAGGTTCTCGTGTTGCGGGGACGCCCATTCGGTGACCTCACAACACAAGCATCGGGGACGCGTAATCTTCCGGCGTGGACGACCTCGACACCATCGCCGACTCCATCCGGCGCGCCCAGCGCATCGTGATCCTCACCGGAGCGGGGATCTCGACCGAGTCGGGCATCCCCGACTTCCGCGGGCCCCAAGGCGTCTGGACCAAGAACCCCGACGCCGAGAAGACGGCCACGCTCCAGTACTACGTCGGCGATCCCGAGGTGCGGAAGAAGGCGTGGCGCAACCGGGTCGAGAGCCCGTTGTGGGACGCCGAGCCCAACTCCGGGCACCGGGCGATCGCCGATCTGGAGAAGAAGGCGGCGCTGCACACGATCGTCACTCAGAACATCGACGGGCTCCACCACCGGGCGGGCTCGTCGCCCGAGATCATCGTGGAGATTCACGGGAACGTGCGCGAGGTCAAGTGCCTGGGGTGCACCTGGCGGGCGCCGATGGAGGAGGCGCTCGAGCGCGTCCTCGCCGGTGAAGACGACCCCCGCTGCCACGGCTGCGGCGGCATCTTGAAGTCGGCGACCATCTCCTTCGGCGAGAACCTGGTGGTCGAGGACCTGGAGCGCTCTCAGCGGGCCGCCGCCGGCTCCGACCTGTTCCTGGCGATCGGCTCGTCGCTGGGCGTCTACCCGGCGGCCGCGCTTCCCGAGGTCGCGTTGGGCGCGGGTGCCCGCCTCGTGGTCATGAACGCCGAGCCGACCCCGTTCGACCGCTACGCCGACGCGGTGGTGCGCGACCAGCTCGGCGTCGTGCTCCCGAAGCTCGCGGAACTCGTCTGAACGTGCGTGACCCGAAGCGCCGTCTGCTGGCGGCCTGGCTCCAGGGGGACGGCATCGAGGTCGGCGCGCTCAACCACCCCCTCTGGGTTCCCGACACTGCCCGCGTCCGATACGTCGACCGGCTGACCCTCGAGGAACAACGCCGGCACTACCCGGAGTTCGCCGGCGCGCGGCTGACGCCGGTCGATCTCGTCGGTGACGCGGTCGATCTGGCCTGCATCGACGACGAGTCCGTCGACTTCGTCATCGCCAACCACCTCGTCGAGCACGTGGAAGACCCGATCGCGACGTTGCTCACGTTCGAACGCGTGCTCAAGCCCGGCGGTGTGGCCTACCTCGCCATCCCGGAGCAGCGGAGCACATTCGACCGGACGCGCGAGCTCACGACGGTCGAGCACCTGCTGCGCGAGCACGACGAAGGGACCGACACCACCCGCCGAGAGCACTACGTCGACTGGGCCCGCAACGTGATGCGCAACGAGAACGATCCCGAGACGCATGCCGAGCGGCTCATGGCCGAGGAGTACAGCATCCATTTCCACTGCTGGCAGGCGGACACGTTCCTCGACTTCTTCGTGGCGGCACGCCAGAAGGTTGGGCTCGATTTCGAGATCGTTGTGTTCGCGCCGCCTGAACGACCGGACGATTCGGAGTTCATCCTGATCCTCGCCAAGGGCCGCTTCGGGCCGGTCCGCATCCCGCCACCGCTCCCGGAAGCGCCCCTCAGCCTGAGAGATCGACTGGCCCGGACGCCGCTGGGCCCGCCGGTGAGGATGATGAAGCGGGCGCTGCGCGCCCGCCGCCGGAGTTAGCGCGCTTCGGCGGCCGCGACCGCGGCGCCGACGATCCCGGCCTCGTTGAGCAGCTGGGCAGGCACGATCTCGGCCTTCGTATGCAGGTACGGGAAGAACTTCGTCGACTTCTTGCTCACGCCGCCGCCGATGATGAAGAGGTCGGGCGACAGGAGCATCTCCACGTGGCGGAGGTACGCGTCGACCCGGTTCCCCCACTTCGACCAGCTCAGGCCCTTACGCTCGCGCACCGACTCGGCGGCACGCTTCTCCGCCTCCCGCCCGTCGAGCTCGAGGTGGCCGAGCTCGGTGTTGGGCACGAGGGTGCCGTCGATGAACATCGCGGTGCCGATCCCGGTCCCGAGGGTCACCATCACGACCAGGCCGCCGCGCCCGTTCCCGGCACCGAATCGCATCTCCGCCAGCCCGGCGGCGTCGGCGTCGTTGAGCACCACGACCGGCCGGCCGGCGGCGTCGCCCAGACGGGCGGCGACGTCTTCACCGATCCAGCTCTTGTCGACGTGGGCGGCGGACTCGGCCCGGCCCCGGCGGATCACCGCCGGGAAGGTCACGCCCACCGGCCCGTCGGCCGGGAAGTGCCCCACGACCTCGGCGACGACCTTGGCCACCGCCTCGGGCACGGCCGGCTGGGGCGTCAGGAGGCGGAGACGGTCGGCTGTCAGGACCCCCCGCGCCACGTCGACCGGCGCGCCCTTGATGCCGGTCCCGCCGATGTCGATCCCTACGAGATCCACGGTTTCCCCTCTCTCCCGCCATTCTTGTTCCGCAGCGCGGCCGTCGCCTGGACATGCGGCAAGCCGTGTGGAATACCCGACCCACGCGGTAGCATTTCACCTGTATGGCCAGTTTCCGCGACCTTCTCGCCGCCGCGAAGAAGGACATCCGTGAGGTCGATCCCGCCGAGGCCGAGACGCGCCTCGGGGACGCCACCTTCCTCGACGTGCGCGAGCTCGACGAGTTCGAGCAGGGGACGGTCCCCGGGGCGGTCTTCATTCCCCGGGGGCACCTGGAGAGCCAGGTCGAGAACAAGGTCCCCGACCGCGAGCGTCCGGTCGTCGTGTACTGCGCCGGCGGCACCCGCTCGGCGTTCGCAGCCCAGACGCTCCAGGAGCTCGGCTACACCGACGTCGTCTCCATGGCCGGCGGGTTCGGGCGCTGGAAGAACGAGGACCGGCCCTGGATCACCCCGGCGGTGCTCAGCCCCGAGCAGCGCAACCGCTACCACCGCCACGTCCTCCTCCCCGAGGTGGGCGAAGCCGGCCAGCAGAAGCTGCTCGAGAGCAAGATGCTCCTCCTCGGCGCCGGTGGCCTCGGCTCCCCCGCCGCGCTCTACCTCGCCGCCGCCGGCGTGGGAACGATCGGCATCGTCGACATGGACGTCGTCGACGCGTCGAACCTCCAGCGCCAGATCCTCCACAACGAGGACCGGATCGGCGAGCGCAAGGTCGACTCGGCCAAGAAGACGCTCACCGCGCTGAACCCCGACGTCGACGTCGTCACCTACGACGTGCGCTTCGGCGCCGACAACGTGCTCGAGATCATCGACGGCTACGACGTGATCGTCGATGGCACCGACAACTTCCCCACCCGGTACCTGCTCAACGACGCTTCGCTGCTGAAGCGGATCCCAGTCGTGCACGGCTCGATCTTCCGCTTCGAGGGCCAGGTGACGGTGTTCGACCCGTACAACGGGCCCTGCTACCGCTGCCTGCTCCCCGAGCCGCCGCCGGCCGAGCTCGCCCCCAGCTGCGCCGAGGCCGGCGTGCTCGGTGTGCTCCCCGGCATCATCGGCTCGATCCAGGCCCTCGAGGCGATCAAGATCGTCCTCGAACTCGGCGAGACGCTGAACGGCCGGCTGCTCGCCTACGACGCCCTCGAGCAGAGCTTCCGCACATTCAAGGTGCGGCGCGACCCGAGCTGCCCCGCCTGCGGCGAGAACGCCCCGCCGATCCAGATCGCCGAGTACGACGACCTGTGCCTGCCGCATCCCGTCGAGGGCCCGCCGACCTCCTGACAACGGGACGTCACTGACACTGGGCGCCGATCGGCACGCTCGTCGAAGCCCAGGTTTGATCCCGCTCTGACTACTGTTCGTCGTCAGTGAAGGGTCTGATCCTCGCGGGCGGTGCCGGAACCCGGCTGCGCCCCATTACCCACACCAGCGCCAAGCAGCTGGTACCGGTGGCGAACAAGCCGATCTTGTTCTACGGCATCGAGGAGATGGCCCGCGCCGACATCACCGACATCGCGATCATCGTCGGTGATACGGCCGACGAGATCCGCGAGGCTGTCGGCGACGGCTCACGTTTCGGCGTGCAGGTGACGTACATCCCGCAGGCGGCTCCGCTCGGGTTGGCACACTGCGTCCTCATCGCGCGCGAGTTCCTCGCCGACGACGACTTCGTCATGTACCTCGGCGACAACATGCTCCAGCAGGGAGTGGGCGACTTCGTCGAGCGCTTCGAGAAGGGCCGGGCCGCGGCGGCCGGCGAGGACAGCCCGGTGCCGGTCGCCCAGATCCTGCTGGCCCGCGTCGACGATCCCCGGCAGTTCGGTGTCGCCGAGATCGATGGCGGTCACGTCGTGCGGCTGGTCGAGAAGCCGACCGATCCGCCGTCTGATCTCGCGCTCGTGGGCGTGTACCTCTTCGGGCCGACCATCCACGAGGCGGTCCGGGCGATCGAGCCCTCGGGTCGCGGGGAGCTGGAGATCACGGATGCGATCCAGTGGCTCATCGACCAGGGCCACCGGATCCACCACGACGTTCTGGACGGCTGGTGGATCGACACTGGCAAGAAGGACGACCTCCTGCACAGCAATCGACTGATCCTCGAGACCCTCGAGAGCCGCATCGAAGGATCCGTCGACGACGCCTCGACCATCGAGGGTCGGGTGGTGGTGGAGTCGGGAGCCGAGATCGTCGGGTCGCGGGTACGGGGGCCGGCCATCATCGGTGAGCGCACGAAGGTGGTGAACAGCTTCGTCGGTCCGTTCACGTCTATCTCCCGTGACTGCGAGGTCGTCGACTCCGAGCTCGATCACTCGGTGGTCCTCGAGGAGAGCCGCATCCTCGGGATCGCCGGGATCGCCGACTCCCTCGTCGGCAAGCAGGTAGAGGTCACCCGGTCGGGCCGGCGGCCCCGGGCGCTGCGGCTCATGCTCGGCGACCACTCGCACGTCGACCTGGAGTAGGGATGGCCACCGTCACCGAGTCCGAAACGATCGCGGGCGTCTACACCGTGGAACCCGTCGTCCACCGGGATGAGCGAGGTGTCTTCATCGAGACGTACCGTCGGGAGTGGTTCCCCAGGAGCCTGGAGATGGTGCAGGGCAACCGGGGTGACCGTGAGCAGGGCTGCGTGGTCGGATTCCACTACCACCTGCACCAGTCCGACTATTGGTACGTGCCGATGGGCCGCGCTCGTGTGGTGTTACACGACCTGAGGGTCGGCTCCCCCACCGACGGCGCCACGGTCACCTTCGAGCTCGGCGAAGCCGCCGACGGGACTCACGACCACCGGGGAGTCCTCATCCCACCCGGGGTCGCGCACGCGTTCGAATCGCTGACCGATATGACGATCACCTATCTCGTGGATGCGTACTTCAACCCCGCCGACGAGCTCGGGGTCGCCTGGGACGATCCCGAGATCGCAGCCGTTTGGGTCACCGCCGATCCCGTGCTCTCGAAGCGCGATATGGACAATCCGCGGCGCGCCGGCCTCGCGGCCCACTTGCGGCCTCACTACGGGCTGCGCGCCTGAGCCGTCGTCAGCGACGACGTTTGGCGCGCTTCGCGGGGCTCCGCTTGCGGGCGGGGGGCTTCACCGGCTGGAAGGTGCCGGCGAGCTCGATGAGTGTGCGGACTCCGTAGCCGGTTCCTCCCTTGGTGACGTAGCCGTCGTCGCTGCCGGCGCGGGCGGGGCCGGCGATGTCGAGATGGGCCCACGGGACGTCACCGACGAACTCGCGCAGGAACAGCCCGGCGGTCAGGGCACCGCCGTAGTTGCTGGTGCCGATGTTGCGGAGATCGGCGACCTCGGAGTCGAGCAGCTTGCGGTAGTCGCCCGGGAGCGGCAGCGGCCACACTGCCTCTCCCACCCGATCGGCGGCGGCGCGCACCTGCTCCACCCAGCGGTCCTCGTTGCCCATGAGCCCGGCGACCTTGTCGCCGAGCGCCACCATGCACGCGCCGGTGAGGGTGGCGAGGTCGACGACCGCGTCCGGCTTGTCCTCGGCCGCGACCGACAACGCGTCGGCGAGGATGAGGCGCCCCTCGGCGTCGGTGTTGAGCACCTCGACGGTCTTTCCGTTCCGGATCCGCAGCACGTCGCCGGGCCGGATGGCGGAGCCGCTGGGCATGTTCTCGACCATCGGCACGTAGCCCACGACCTTCGTCTTCACCCCGAGCTCGCGCAGCGCCGACATCGCCGCGATCACGGCCGCCGCACCTGACATGTCGGTCTTCATGGTCTCCATGCCGCCCGACGTCTTGATCGACAGCCCACCCGAGTCGAAGACGACACCCTTGCCGACGAGCGCCAGCGTCCCCCGCGCGCCGGCGGGGCGGTAGGTGAGCTTCACGAACCGGGGAGGACTGTCCGAGCCCTGCCCGACCCCCAGCACGCCGCCGAGCTTCTCGGCCTTCAGCTGCGCGCCGGCCAGGACTTTCACCGTGACCCCGGTCTCGCGCAGAAGACGGCGGGTGGCATCGGCGAAGGCCGCCGGCGACTTGGCCCCCGCGGGCTCGTTGACGATGTCGCGCGCCCAGCTCACGGCGGCGGCGATGGTGGCGCCCCGGTCGAGGGCCGCCTCGACTTTCCCGCCGCGTCCGGCGGCCACGACGACCACACGCCGGAGACGGCTGGCAGCGCTTTCATCCTTGTACTTGAGGAACTGGTACGAGCCCAGCGCCAGCCCCTCGGCCAGAGCTTGGGCGGCGTCGGCGGGTGGGATGTCCGCGGGAGCGGCCAGCTCGAGCAGCGTCGTCGCCACCGAGCTCGCCTTCTTGGCCTGGCGCGCCACGGCCGCGCCCGCGCGCCGCAACCCATCGGCGGTGAGCTCGGCGATCGGGCCCACTCCGACGAGCAAGATCGCCGCCGCGCTCGTGCGCCCCCGCGCCGGGACCGCGAGCGTCTGCCCCGCCTTGCCCTCGAACCCGACCTCCTTCATGAAGTCGACCAGGCCGTCGTCGAGGGCGGCGGCGACCGCCTCGGCGCCGGCACCGAGCTCGGGCCCGGCCCCCACCGGCACCGCCAGCAGATCGGCCTCGACCTCCGCGGCCGGGGTGGTCACGACACGGAAGCTGAGCGCCACGGGTCCTCCGTCCTCTAGATGTCGCCGGTACGCACGGGTCGGTAGGCACCCTCCTGCCACCGGGCGAGGGTGTACACGAGGTCGGCCAGGCGATTCAGGTAGGGGACGACGTGACTGTCGTCGAGCCAACCGTCGCGTGCGGCGGCGACCGACTCGCGCTCGGCGCGGCGCACGATGGTCCGGGCGACGTCCAGAGCGGCGGCGACGCGGTTCTCGCCGGGCAGGACGAACTCCTGGGGGACCTCGAATCGCGCGGTGACGTCGTCGATGATCGGCTCGAGCGCGGCCACCATCTCGGCGGTCACGCGTGACACACCTGGCTCCAGCTTCGCCCGTCGTTCGGGATCGGTCGCGAGCTCCGCCCCGGCGACGAAGAGCTCCCGCTCCAACTGCACGAGCAACTCATCGAGCTCCGAGCCCCGATCGGCCTCGGCGCGGGCGAGTCCGAGCGCGGAGACGGCCTCGTCGACCGCGCCGTACGCCCGCGGTCCGGCGGCGTCCTTGCCGACGCGCCCGCCGTGGAAGAGCCCGGTCGAGCCGTCGTCCCCCGTGCGCGTATAGACCTTTCGCATCGCGCACTGAGTCTACGCAGGGCTCTCCGGTAGCCTTCGTACGATGTCCGTCGCGCCCGAACGGCCTCCGGCCGCGTCCGCGCCTTCGCCCGGCGCCGCTCCGACCGGGTCCACTTCGTCGCTCGCCCGCAGCCTGCTGCGCACGGCGCGGCCCAAGCAGTGGGCCAAGAACGTGCTCGTGTTCGCCGCGCCCGGCGCCGCCGGTGTGCTCACCGAAGCCGACGAGCTCGGCCGCACCGTCGCCGCGTTCGTCGCGTTCTGTCTGGCCGCGAGCGGTACGTACTTCCTCAACGACGCGCTCGATGCCGACGCCGACCGCCGGCACCCGACGAAGCGCAACCGGCCGGTCGCGGCCGGCCAGGTGAGCGAAAGCCTCGCCAAGGCCATGGCGGTCGTGCTCGTGCTGGCGGCGCTGGCGGTGGCGGCCCCGTTCAACAGCGGCAAGCTCGCACTCGTCGTAGGGGGCTACATCGCCATCACGGTCGCATACAGCCTGTGGCTCAAGCACGAGCCCGTCGTCGACCTCGGCGCCGTCGCCGCCGGGTTCGTCCTGCGCGCCATCGCCGGGGGCGTCGCCACCGACGTGCCGTTGTCCGACTGGTTCCTCATCGTCGCCGGCGCCGGCTCCCTGTTCATCGTCACCGGCAAACGCCACGCCGAGCAGATGGAGCTGGGCGACGCGTCGGCAGGGCACCGCAGCACCCTTGCCGAGTACTCGTCGGCGTACCTCAACTACGTGCGCTCGGTCACGTCGGGAGTGGCGATCACTGCCTACTGCCTGTGGGCGTTCGAGAACGCCGAGGCGGTCGGCGATGTGTTCTGGTTTCGGCTGTCGATCGTCCCGTTCGTCGCCGGGGTGCTGCGCTACGCGTTGGTCGTCGAGCAGGGCCGTGGTGGAGCACCGGAGGAGATCGTGTTCGGCGACCGGGTGCTCCAGCTCTTCGGCCTGATGTGGGTGGCGTCCTTCGCGGTCGGTGTATCGCTTGACTGATCCGCCCGAACCGCGGCTGCTGACTGGATGGGGGCGGACCGCGCCGACCGCCGCCACCGTCTCGGCCCCCGAAGATACCGACGCGGTCGACGACCTCCTCGCGGACGCGCCGCGCCGCGGGATCATCGCTCGCGGGCTCGGCCGCAGCTACGGCGACGCCGCCCAGAACGCCGGCGGCTCGGTCATCGACGCGACGGCGCTCGCCCGCGTGATCGACTTCGACGACGACCGCGGCGTCCTGCGGGTCGAGGCGGGTATGAGCCTCGACACGCTCATGCGCAGGTTCGTCCCGCGGGGATGGTTCGTCCCGGTCACGCCGGGCACCCGGCACGTCACGGTCGGCGGCGCGCTTGCCGCCGACATCCACGGCAAGAACCACCACGTCGAGGGCAGCTTCGCCAACCACGTCGAGTCGATGACGCTGCGCACTCCCAAAGGCACCTTCGAGGTGACACCGACGTCCGACCCCGACCTCTTCTGGGCGACCGCGGGAGGCATGGGCCTCACCGGCATCGTCACCGAGGTGGCGCTGCGTCTCATCCCCATCGAGACCTCCCTGCTCTCGGTCGACATCGAACGCGCGAGCAACCTCGACGACGTGATGGCGCGCATGCGGGAAGGTGACGACCGCTACCGCTATTCGGTGGCCTGGATCGACTGTCTGGCCACGGGGAAATCGCTCGGCCGCTCGGTCCTCGGCCGGGGCGACCACGCCCGCCTCGAGGCACTCCCCGACCGGGCGCGGAGCGAGCCCCTGCGCTTCGACCCGCACACCCGACTGGCGGCACCTCCGTGGGTTCCGAACGGGCTCCTCAACCGGTTCACCGTCCGCGCCTTCAACGAGATCTGGTACCGGCGGCCGGCGGCGCAACGCCGCGGCCACCTCGAGACGATCGGCGCGTTCTTCCACCCGCTCGACGGCGTCGCCGGGTGGAACCGCGTCTACGGCAGCCGGGGGTTCATCCAGTACCAGTACGTCGTGCCCGACGACGAGTACGAGACCGTGCGCCGCAGCATCGAGCGGCTCAGCGCGGCGCAGTGTGGCTCGTTCCTCGCGGTGCTCAAGCGGTTCGGGCCCGCCAACCCCGGCCCGCTCTCGTTCCCGGTGCCGGGATGGACGCTCGCGCTCGACATCCCCGCTGGCGGCCGCGAGCTGTCGGTACTGCTCGACGACCTCGACGAGCTCGTGGCCTCGGTGGGCGGCCGGGTGTACCTGGCCAAGGATTCGCGGCTGCGCCCCGAGCTCCTGCCGCTCATGTACCCCGAGCTCGACCGACTCCGCGAGGTCCGCCAGCGGGTCGACCCGTCCAACGTGCTCCAGTCCGACCTCACCCGTCGCCTCGGACTGACGTGAGCCGAACGACATGAAGGACGCGCTGGGCGCGGTCCAGTCGATCCTCGTGCTCGGCGGTGGCTCCGACATCGCCCTGGCGACGTGCCGCCACCTGGTCGACCGTCGGGCTCGCACCGTCGTCCTGGCAGCCCGCCGCCCCGACGAGCTCGACACGACCGCGAAGGAGTTACGCGACCTCGGCGCCACGACAGTGGAGCCGGTGGCGTTCGACGCCACCGCCACCGACACGCATGCCGCGTTCGTCGACGAGACCTTCGACCGCTTCGGCGACTTCGACCTGGTGCTCGTCGCGTTCGGAGTGATCGGCGATCAGGAGCGAACCGAGCGGGACCCGTCGGCGGCGGTGGAACTGGCGCGGGTGAACTATCTCGGCGCGGTGTCCGTGGCGTTGTCAGTGGCCCGCCGGATGCGATCGCAGGGTCACGGGACCCTGGTCGCCCTGTCATCGGTGGCGGGCGAGCGCGCCCGGCGCTCCAACTTCGTCTACGGATCGACCAAGGCGGGCCTCGACGCGTTCTTCCAGGGTCTCGGCGACTCGCTGGCGGGCTCGGGCGTGCAGGTCATGGTCGTGCGACCCGGCTTCGTGCACACCAAGATGACGAAGGGTCTCGACCCCGCCCCCCTTTCGACCACCCCGGAAGCAGTGGCGGCGGCGATCGTGGACGGCCTGGCGCGGGGATCGCACACGGTGTGGGCGCCGCCGGCGCTGCGCTGGGTCATGGCAGTGCTGCGTCACCTGCCTCGGCCCGTGTTCCGCCGCCTCCCCTTGTGACGGTGGAGGAACCGGAACCGGGGACGGAGCGCGTCGTCGCCGCGTTCGACTTCGACGGGACGCTCTCCCCGCGTGACAACGTGGTCCCGTTCTTGCGCGCCGCGGTTGGCACCGCGAAGGTCACCGGCGCGCTGTTCACCATCGCGCTCCGGCTCGTCGCCGCCGCGGTCGACGACCGCCGTCGCGACGCCGCCAAGGCCGCGCTGGTTCGCCGGACGCTCACGGGGTACGACGCCGACCGGCTCGGCAACGTGGCCGAATGGTTCGCCACCGACGTCGTCCGGCGACACCTTCGGGCGGAGGCGGTCGAGCGGGCAGAGTGGCACCGCGGCCAGGGTCATGAGCTGGTGATCGTCTCCGCCTCCCTGAGCGCGTACCTCGACCCCATCGCCGAGCACCTCGGCTTCGACGCCGCGCTCGGCACCGACCTCGAGGTCGACGCCGACGGGCGTCTCACCGGGCGGCTGGCAAGGCCGAACGTGCGCCGGGCCGAGAAGGTGCGCCGCCTCGATGCCTGGCTCGGCGACCGGCCCGCGTTCGTCTGGGCCTACGGCGACAGCAGTGGCGACCGAGAGCTCTTTGTGCGCGCCGACCGCCCTGTCCGGGTCGGACGGCGTCCGAGCCAACGCGGGTTCCTGCCCCGCCGTTAGCCGTCGCCGGGTTGCACCGGGCGCGCCGGTACCACCGCGACGCGGGCGCAATCATCGATGCGGTGAAGGAGCAGCGGCAGGTCGTTCTCGCGCACGTACTCGTCGACCGCCTGGCGCGCCCCTTTCCAGTAGCCGTAGTCGTCGACGATGAGCACGCCTCCGGGGCTGATGCGGGGGAACAGATGGACCAGCTCGTGGCGGGTGGATTCGTACCAGTCAGTGTCGAGGCGCAGGAGGGCGATCCGCTCGGGCGCCCGCGCCGGCACGGTCTCCTCGACCTTGCCCGCGACGAGCTCGATCCGATCCGGCGGATACGCGACCTTCGAGAGGGCCTGGCGGACCTCGTCGATCGTGCTCACACACCAGTACTCTTGGTCGCTGTCCAGGACTTCGCCGGCGGGCGTGTCGTCAGTCCGCCGGTCCAACGGGCCCGGTTCCACCATGCCGGCGAACGTGTCGAAGAGGAACAGCTCCCGATCGGGCTCGCCGGCGTCGAGTAGGGCGCGGGCGACGACCATCATCCCGCCTCCCCGCCAGACCCCGCACTCGACGATGGCTCCGGCGACGCGGTTGCGGACGACGTAGCGCGTCGCTTCGTAGAGTGCATTGATGCGTTCGATGGAGGTCATGGTGTACGGCCGCACCAGACGCGCGACGTCGAGCAGCTCGTGGGAGAGGTCGGGCGGCGGATGTCGAACGAGGTCGAAGCCGGCTCGCCGTGCGATCCGCCGCAACCGCTGCTTCACTCCCACGCGCTGATCGCCCCGAGCATCGGACGCACGCGTCGCTCGCGCTGCATAGCGCCCGCACGGTAGTCTCCGAGCGGATGGTACGGGCAGCCCGCGCGCTCCTCGTCCTCGGAACCGTCGCAGCGGTGATCGGGCTCGGGCAACTCCACGCAAGTCTCCACGACGAGCCGTACACAGGC
>JACDBD010000069.1 GCA_013695115.1 Actinomycetota bacterium
ACGCTCGGGCGCCGGGTGGGCGCGCTGGCCCGGCGGCGGAGCGCCGAGGGGTACATGGCCGAGGCCCAGCGCGACGGCGACGGCTGGATGCTGGTCGAGCACCACTGCCCGGTCTGCGAGGCCGCCCAGGCATGCACCGGGCTGTGCCGCACCGAGCTCGACCTGTTCCGGGCGACCCTCGGTCCCGACGTCGAGGTCGAACGCACCCAGCACCTCCTCTCGGGCGACACCCGCTGCGCCTACCGAGTCACCGAACGGCCCCCGCGGGAGCGGCGTTAGGCTCGATCCGTGGCAACGGCGAGCCCGACCCTGACCCTCCACCCGGTCGGCGACGGCGTGTACGCGTGGCTCCAGCCCGGCGGCGAATCGGGAGTGAGCAATGCCGGAGTCATCGTCGACGACGACGGCGCCACCATCGTCGACACCCTGATGGTGCGTTCCCAGTGGGAGCCGTTCGCGGCCGCGGTGAAGGAGCTGGGCGTGCCCGCCCGCCGCATCGTGCTGACCCATGCTCACATCGACCACGTGGGCGGGGCGAAGGCGTTCCCGCACGCGTCGGTGTGCGCGTCGCCGATGACGAGCGAGGTGCTCGACCAGACGATGCCGCTCGACGCCTACAAGGCCTTCATGCCTGCGTTCGAGGACGAGTTCGACGAGCTGGCCGAGCTCGGCACCCGCCCCGCCACCCACGAGATCGACGACGCCGCCCAGCTGACGCCGCGGGTCGAGGTGCTCCCGGCCTCGGGACACACCGACGGCGACCTCGTCGTCCTCGTGGCCGACGCCGACGTCTGCTTCGCCGGCGACCTGTGCTTCTTCGGTGTCACGCCGCTGGCGTTCCAGGGCGATCCGGCGAAGTGGGCTGAGATGCTCGACGCGGTGACCGACCTCGCCGACACGATCGTGCCCGGCCACGGCCCCGTCGGCGGTAAGGCCGAGATCCGTGATCTCCAGGGCTACCTGCGGGCGTGCGTCGCGGCCCGGGGTGACCCGGCGAAGATCCCGTCGGGACCGTGGGACTCGTGGCTCGAGCGCGACCGCGACGCCATCAACGTGGAGCGCGCCGCCCTGCTGGCCGAGGGCCGCGACGAGATGCCCGCCTCGATGATGAAGGCGATCGGCTTCGGCTAGGCGTCAGCCGAGGTGCTGGCGGAAGAAGGCGATCGTCCGCTCCCACGCGGTCTGCGAGTGCTCCTCGTGGAAGACCTCGGGCCGGTGGTGGTTCGTGAACGCGTGCCCGACGCCCGGGTAGATGAAGAACTCGACGTCGGCGCCGTGGCCCTTCAGTTCCTCCTCGAGCTTGCGGACGGTCTCGGGGTTGGCGAAGTCGTCGTTCTCGGCGTAGTGACCCTGCACCGGCGCCTTCTTCAGCTTCGACCAGTCGGGCTGAGCCGCAGGCCACGGGATCAGGCCGTAGTACGGCACCGCCGCCTTGACGTCGTCGGGCCGCAGCGTCGCCAGCCACAACGCCAGCCCGCCGCCCATGCAGAAGCCGGTCACACCCACGCCGTCGCCGGTCACGGCGTCGTGGCCCTCGAGGAAGTCGACGGCGCCCGCCATGTCCTTGGCCGCCTGCTCGATGTTGAGCGCCATCATCATCTGGCCGGCCTCGTCCTCCTTGGTGGTCGCCTTGCCCCGGTACAGATCGGGCGCGAGCGCGACGAAGCCCTCGCTCGCGTAGCGGTCGCAGACCTCCTTGATCTGGTCGTTGAGGCCCCACCATTCCTGGATGACGACCACGCCCGGGCCCGATCCCGACTCTGGGACCGCGAGGTAGCCCGTGCCCTTCGATCCGTTGCTCGGGAACTCGACCATCTCTCCCACTAGTAGGCACCTCCCAGTTTCGAGTGGTCCCAGCTCATGACCTTCTCGGGCTTGACCACCACGACGACGCGCTTGGCGCCCATCGCCCGCACGCCTTCACGCACGGTGTCGTTGTCGAGCGGACCCCAGTAGCGCTCGTACACGGCTTCGCCGTAGCTCACGACCTCGTCGCGGTCTTCGACCAGCTCGGCGTGGCCGCTGATGGACACGCCCTTGAGCTCCTCGTACTTGTCGCCGGTGGCAACGAGCACGGTGAGGCGCGGGTCGCGCCGCAGATTCACGATCTTCTGCGACTTGCCGTAGGTCCAGAACGCGATCTCGCCGGCGCGCACCGCGTACCACATCGTTACGAGGTGGGGCGTGCCGTCGGCGTTGATCGACGCGACCTGGAGATCGCGGCCGGCCTCGAGGAACGCCTGAGCCTCCTCGTTGGTCATCTGGATCTGGTCCCGGCGGCTCACGGCCGCGGAGCTTACGCCGCGCTACGTTTCGGCCGTGGCGAAGGACCCGGATCCGGCGCTGAAGCTGACCAGCTCGAAGGGCGTCACCCGCACGCTCGGCGACTGGTCGACGATCTTCCACCTCTCCCTCGTGATCCTGCCGGCGCGCCGCGAAGCGAGTGCGTGGGTCCCCGTCGCCCGTCGCATCTTCCGCACCTTCGGTGACGCCGACTGCCATTCGGCGTACTGCGTCACCGGCAACGAGGAGGTTGCCCGGCGCATCCTCGGGGATGTCGAGCAGGAGGCGATCGTGTTCGTCGACCCCGACAGCGCGTTCGTGCAGAGCCTCGGGCTCGAGCGGCTCCCCGCCTTCGTCCACCTGCGCCAGGACACCACCCTGGTCGCGGCGGCCGAGGGGTGGGACCCGCGTGAGTGGCAGCAGGTCGCCCGCGAAGTCGCGAAGGCGCTGGCCTGGACGGTTCCCGAGGTCGCCGGCCCCGGCGACCCGGCACCCACGCCGGGCTGGCCCGTCTGACGGCAAAGCTGGCGTCGCCGCGTGGCTCCGTCTAGTGTGACCACAAGCCCGCACGTCAGCCCTTGGGATTGGCGTACGGGCGTCCTGTTAATAGCCCTCAGACCGCGTTGCACCCGGACCGACTGCGGCACCGCGCCAATGGGAGTCCCCACGTGAACCTCCGGCCTGTCCGATTCCTCCCCATAGTGATCGTCGGACTCGCCGCGCCGCTTCTCGTCCCTACGCCGGCGCCGGGCCAACCCATCGACGACCTGCGCGAGCAGGCCGACCAGCTCACGACGCAGATCGAGGAGAACGGCGCCAAGGTCGCGGCCCTGGGCGAGCAATTGAACGTGGCCCAGATCAAGGTCGACGAGGCCCAGGCGAAGATCACCGACGCCCAGGCACAGATCGACGCGGCCGAGGCCCGAATCGACGAGCTCCGCGTGCTCATCGCCGAGCGCGCCGCCGCCATCTACCGGACGGCTATCACGAGCGATCCCCTCGGTGCGGTGAACACCGAGGAGACGAGCGACGCCGCCGCCCGGTCCAAGTACACCGACGTCGCCACTGCCAGGGACGACGCGCTGGTCGACGAGCTCGCCGCGGCCAAGTCTGATCTCGAGCGCGAGCGGGCCACGGCCGAGGACGCCCGTCAGGCGGCCCAGCGGGAACGCGACGAGTTGGCGGCGGCGCAGGCGGCCGCCGACGCAGCCGCGGCCGACCAGGAAGGGCTACTCGCGCAGGTCGAGGGCGACATCGCCGGCCTTGTCGCCGAAGAGCAGGCGCGGCGCCAGGCCGCGCTCGCGACCGCGCCACCGAAGCCGAACTCCGTGCCGAAGAGCAGTGGGCCGCCACCACTGGGGAACGGCGGCGCGGGCGCGGCGGTCGGGTACGCGTGGGCGCAGGTCGGAAAGCCGTACTGCTACGGGGGCACCGGGCCCGGCTGCTTCGACTGCTCCGGCCTCACCCAGGGGGCGTGGGCCGCCGGTGGCGTGTCGCTGCCGCGCACCTCGGGCGCGCAAGCGGGCGCCACCACGCCGATCTCGACGTCCGACCTGCAACCCGGCGACCTCATCACCAGCAGCAGCTGGGGTGCCCACATCGGCATCTGGGTCGGCGGTGGGTACATCCATGCCACCCACACCGGTGACTTCATCAAGTTCGTCCCGGGCGCGGGTTCGGTGGTCGACGCCCGCCGCGTGTAGCGCGAACGCGTCTTAGGCTGCGGGCGTGACGACCGCGGCCGAGATCCGGCTGACGCGCTTCTCGCACGGCGCCGGCTGCGCCTGCAAGCTCAGCCCCGCCGACCTGCGCACCGTGCTCGGGTTGGTGCGCGGCTTCGACGCCCCCGCTGACGCCGACCTGCTGGTCGGCCTCGACACGTCTGACGATGCCGCGGTCTACCGCCTGCGGCCCGATCTCGCGGTCGTCGTGACGACTGACTTCTTCACCCCCATCGTCGACGATCCCTACGACTGGGGCCGGATCGCGGCGACGAACGCTCTGTCCGACGTCTACGCGATGGGCGGCGCGCCCGTGCTCGCCCTCAACCTGGTGGCGTGGCCCCGCGAGGACCTGCCGTTCGACCTCCTGGCGCGCGTGCTCGACGGCGGCGCTGACGTTGTGCGGGCCGCGGGCGCGATCGTCGGCGGCGGCCACTCCATCGACGACGCCGAGCCCAAGTTCGGGCTGGCGGTGATCGGTACGGTCGATCCGGGACGGGTACTGACCAACGCCGGCGCGCGAGCCGGGGACGCGCTCGTGCTCACGAAGCCGATCGGGCTGGGCGTCATCTCGACCGCGCTCAAGCGCGACGCCGCGCCACCCGAGCTGCTGGACGAGGCCGTCCGCGTCATGACCACCCTCAACGACACCGCGCGTGACGCCGCCCTCGAGCTGGGTGACGCTGTCCACGCCGCCACCGACGTCACCGGATTCGGGTTGATGGGCCATCTGCGCGAGATGCTCGTCGCCTCCGGCGTGGCCGCAGAGGTCGAGGCGGGAGCCGTTCCTGTCATCGACGGGGTGCGCGACCTGCTCGCCGCCGGCATGGTCGCGGGTGGCACGCAGCGCAACCACGCCTTCGTGAGCGACACGGTCGACTGGGTGGGTCTACCCGAGGCCGAGCAGCTGCTGCTCGCCGACGCCCAGACGTCGGGTGGGCTCCTCATCGCGGTGGAAGCCGACCGTGCCGATGCGCTCGTCGACGCCCTCCGTACGCTCCGAACCCCGGCTGCCGCCCCCATCGGGCGCGTCATCCCCGGAGCACCCGGGGATGTCGCGGTGCACTAACTCTCTCTAGGGAATCACCAGCATCCCCAGGTCGGCCTCGAGCTGCGGCCGCGGCTTCGCGCCCAATGACGAGCGCTCGAGCCGGCCGTTGCGGAACAAGCCGATCATCGGGATGCTCTGGACCTCGTACTGCTGGGCGAGCGCGGGCTCCTCGTCGATGTTCACCTTCACCACCTTGTAGGCGCCCTCGCGCATCACCGCGATCTGCTCGACGATCGGCGACACCTGGCGACACGGCCCGCACCACGGCGCCCAGAAGTCGACGATCACCGGCACGTCGCTCTTCAGCACCTCGGCATCGAACGTGGCCGTCGTGACCGCCTTGACCGGTCCTTCGGGCGGGTCGTCCGGCACCGGCTCCGATGGCTGCTCGCCGGCGCGGACCGCGTCGAGCCAGCCGCGCGCCTGCTGCACGCTCTCGAGCGCGACCTGGTGGGCCATCGGGTACTCGGTGTAGACGACGGGTGCGCCGTGCGACTCCAGGTCGCGCGCCAGGTCGCGGCTGCGCTGCACCGCCACGAGCGGATCCTCGCTGCCGTGCTGGATCAGCACCGGCATCGCCTTCGCCGCCTCCCAGTCGGGGTCGATCACGTCGGTCAGTCCGGGCAGCGCCGGGCTCATCGCGAGCACGGCCGCGGGGTGGGGCTTGTCGCTGCGGCGCAGCGCGAGCGCCAGGGTGACGCCGGCGCCCTGCGAGAACCCACCGACGACCGACCGCTCACGCGCCGTTCCGTGCTCGGCGCACGCCTCGTCCAGCAGCTCGTCGAGCCCGGTGAGCGACGACTGGAAGCCGTCGGTGTCGAGCGCGCCCGATCCCGTCCACTCGTACCAGGCGAAGCCGGGTGGAGCCGCTACCGGGCCGCGCGGGAGCACGGTGACGAACCGACCGTCGGGGTCGAGGTACGGGAGCAGCCCGCCGAGATCGCGCTCGTCGGCGCCGAGTCCGTGCACGAGCAAAAGCAGGCGCTCGGGATCGTCGCCCTTCACGACGTTCGTGATCAGGGTCACGGCGCCAGCGTAGGAGGAAATCGAAGCCGGTCTCGCCGGATGCGTGCCAGCCTGGACGGATGGTGCCCGGACCGATCGAGTTGAAGGTGCCCGCGCTCGACGACGGAGTGGTCCGGCTCCGGCCGCCCGAGCCCGGCGACGTCGACGCGGTCTTCGCGTACTGCAACGACCCCGACGCCGCCCGCTTCACGACGATCCCGTGGCCCTACGAGCGCGACCACGCGGTCGAATGGATCGAGGAATCGACGCGGTGCTGGGCCGATGGCGTCCGGGCATCGTTCGTCATCGTCGACTCGTCGAGGGTCGCGGTCGTGGGCTCCATCGGGCTGGTACGCATCGACCACGATGCGGACGTGGCCGAGGTCGGGTATCTCGTTAGCCGGGAGGCCCGCGGCCGGGGGATCGCCTCTCGCGCCGTGCACCTGGTCCGCGGTTGGGTTCTACGCGAGCTCGGCTTCGCCCGGCTCGAGCTCCAGACCGACGTGCGCAACCACGCGTCGCAGCGGGTCGCCGAGAAGGCCGGCTTCACGCGCGAAGGCGAAGTCGAGCCACCCGAGCGCTGCCGCGAGCGCAGCGAGCGGATGGTGATGTACTCGCTCGCGCCGGCGGACCTCGACGCTCGGTAGACCGCTCCGTCGCGCCCGTGCGACGATGCCGGGATGCGACTGGGGATCAACTTCGGGTACCAGGACTGGGGCGCCGGGCTCGGCAAGGCGGTCGAGCTGGCGCAGGAGGCCGAGCGCCTGGGCTTCCACTCGGCGTGGACCGCCGAGGCCTACGGCACCGACGGCATCACGCCGCTGACCTGGCTGGCCGCGCACACCGAGAAGCTCAACGTGGGCTCGGCGATCATGCAGATGCCGGCGCGCACGCCCGCGATGACCGCGATGACGGCGGCGACGCTCGACCTGATGACCGGCGGCCGGTTCCTGCTCGGGCTCGGACTGTCGGGCCCTCAAGTGGTCGAGGGCTGGCACGGCCAGCCCTACGGCAAGCCGTTGGCGAAGACGCGCGAGTACGTCGACATCGTGCGCACGATCCTCGCCCGGGAGGCGCCGCTCGAGCACCACGGCGAGCACTACGACATCCCGTACACCGGCACGGACGCGACCGGGCTCGGGAAGCCGCTCAAGATCATCGTGCACCCCCGCCGGGCCGACATCCCGATCTACCTCGCCGCCATCGGCCCCAAGAACGTCGAGTTGGCGGCGGAGATCGCCGACGGCTGGCTTCCCATCTTCTTCTCCCCCTACCGGCTCAAGGACGCGTACGGCGC
>JACDBD010000041.1 GCA_013695115.1 Actinomycetota bacterium
GGCGAGGCGGGGAACGACGAGGACCCCACCGAGATCGAGTCGTCGCCGGTCGTGGTCGACGGGCTCGTCGTCTTCGGCTCCGACGTCCACAACAGCGGGAACGGTGAGCCCGCGGGCGTGATCGCGCTCGACGCCGCCACCGGCGAGGAGCGGTGGACGGCGGTACTCGCCCCCACCGAAGGCGAAGGCGCCACCGGCTCGGGCTGCGGCGACGTCTGGGGCTCCCCCACCGTGGACCGCGACCGGCGCCTCGTCTACGTGGGTACCGGCAACTGCGTCAGCGACGAGGGATGGGGTCGCTACAGCGAGGCGATCGTCGCCCTCGACCTCGACGACGGGAGCGTCCGCTGGACCTACCAGCCCCACCCGTCCAACCGGGACGACCTCGACTTCGCCGGCGCGCCCAACCTGTTCACCGCGGGCGATCGTCCGCTCGTCGGGCTGGGTAACAAGGACGCGGTGTATTACGCCGTCGACCCCGAAACCGGCGAGCTCGTGTGGCAGACGGCGGTGACCGAAGCAGGCATCCCGCGGCCCGGCGCCAACTTCTCCACCGGCGGCTTCATCGGGCCCACCGCGGTCGCCGACGGCGTCGTGGTGGGCGGCACCGCGATCGGCGGCTCGCCCTATCTCCATGCCCTCGATGCCGCTACCGGCGCGATCAGGTGGCAACAGCCGCTGGCGGCGCCGACGTACGCGGCCGCGGCCGAGGCCAACGGAGTCGTGTTCATCGGCGGCACCGACTTCACCCTGCGCGCCCTCGACCTCCAGACGGGCGAGGTGCTCTGGGACCAGCAGATGATGGGAGCGGTGTCGGGCGGCGCCGCCGTCGTCGGCGACGACGTAGTCGCGGTGGCGGGCATCCGCGAGCCCGGCGTCGGCAACAAGAGCAAGACCAGCGGGGTGTACCGCTTCTCGCTCGAGGGCGAGTCGGTGGCATCGACGACCACCACCGCGGCGCCGCCGACGACCGCCGATCCCGAGACCGAGGCGCGGGCGGCGGCACAGCCGTGCCTGGCGGCCGCGTGCCCGCTCAACTTCGACCTCACCAAGGACCGGGTCGGTGGCGACACCGGCACGGGCATGGTCAAGATCACGCTGGCGCCATTCGAGGTGGAGGTGCAGGCCGAGGGGCTCGGACCACCGGCGCGGTGGCTGCGCCCGGGGAGCGCGGCGGCCGCCGCCGGCGCCACCGTCTACGCGGTGTACCTCTCGCAAGGCACCGACAACCCCACCGGCGGGTTGATCTGCGTGCTCGACGACAACTTCGACTGCACCGGCGACGACGTCCCCAACCCGGGCGTCACGTACGACCGCATCAGCATCCTGGCCGTCGACGACCCCGGCGAGCTGCCGTCGCTGGTCGAGGGATTCGACCGCCTCGTCATTACCAATGGATTCGAGATCCCGTTCGCACCCCGAGAGAAGGAGTGAACCGATGGCCCGGATCACACGCGTTCTCCTCGTCGGCGCCGCGCTGGCGCTCGTCGTTGCCGGCACGCCGGCGGCTTCGGCCGGCGGCGGCTCGAAGCGGACGGTCATCGTGTTCAACGGCGAGGGGAACAACCTCAACGCTTACGAGGCGAAGCCGCCGTTCGAGAAGCAGACCGTCATCACCAACCACAACGACGACCCCGACGGTCTCGACATCAACGCCCAGATCTGTTTCTTCCCCAAAGGCGCGCCCGGCCCGGAGAAGGGCGAGCGGTGGTTCATCGCCGGCGAAGACACCGGGCAGCCCGACCCGCCGCCGGGGTGGGGGATCTTCCAGCTGAAGGGCACGGAGGTCGGCAAGCTGTCGGCCGAGCAGGTGGGCAAGCTCACGCCTACCTACCAGCCGACCGAGGACAACTCCGAGAACTACGGCTGCGGGTTTCTCTCCGACGGGCGGGTGGTGACAACCGACATCGGCAACCAGGCCGCGGGTGACTCGACCGGCCAGCTCATCGTGTGGTTCCCACCGTTCGACTCGCGGGACGTGGCGTACTGCAAGCTCGACGTGGCCATCGGGACCGCGGGCCAGATCTACGTCGACGACCAGGACCGGATCTACGTGGCGTCGGCATTGCGCGAGACGGCCGGGGTGCTGCGTTACACCGGTCCGTTCCCGACGTCGAACGACGCCGAGGGTGGCTGCGGGCAGACGGACACCACCGGCGCGCCGCTCGCCGACGCGGTCGAGCGCGAGCTGTTCATCGCCGCGGGCGAGAACGGACTGTCGACGCCCAACGCGGTCATCGGCAAGCCTGGGGGCGGTCTCTACGTCGACAGCGTGATCACCGGCGTCATCAACGAGTACGACGAGGCTGGCGGGTTCGTGCGCACGATCCTGGCGCCGCCGGCGGGCGAGGTGCTGGGTGAGCAGACGTTCTCGACCGGCACGCCGCTCGGGCTGGGCGTCGACTCGAAGGGGACCCTCTACTACGCCGACATCGGCATCACGATCACGCCCGAGGCCATCGGACCAGGGGCGGAGGGCACGGTGCGGCGCATCCGCTTCGTCGACAGCGAGCCGCAACCCCCCGAGTTGATGGGCGGCGGCCTCGCCTTCCCCGACGGGATCGGGGTGCTCGAGGTGAAGAAGAAGGGATGACGAGTGGTCAGCCGGTGGCGTCTCGGCGGAGCGGGAAGCGCACGACCGTCCCGGCCCACGTACCCCTCCCATTGTGTCCCCATGTCGGCCAATTGGGACCCGACGTGAGCGATTGTGCGGCCGCCGGGACGCCCCGGCCGCTCGGACGATGCCCCGCCTACAATCGCGGCGGTGACCACCCCCGTGCGGATCCTCTCGGTGGGCGCCGCCGCGCCTGACCTGCGGCTTCCAGCCTCCGAGGTGGCCGCGGCCTGGGACCGGAGCGGCTCGGGTGGGGCTCGGGGCCAGACCGCGCTGTGCGGTCCCGACGAGGACGTGCTC
>JACDBD010000063.1 GCA_013695115.1 Actinomycetota bacterium
GGCGAGGCCGTGTCCGTCAACGGTTACGCCCTGTCAGACGGTACGGACGCCGTCCTGCGTGCGTCGAAGATCGACAAGCCGATCATCGCGGCGGTCAACGGGCCGTGTGTCGCCGGCGGGATGGAGATGCTCGGCGGCGTCGACATCCGGGTCGCGTGTCCGGAGGCGCTGTTCGCGGTGATGGAGCCGAAGCGGGGCCTGTTCGCCGGCGGTGGGACGACCGTGCGGTTGCCGCGCCAGGTTCCGTTCCCGCAGGCGATGGAGTTCCTGCTGTGCGCCGACCTGATCCCGGCGCAGCGCGCTTATGAGATGGGGTTCCTCAACGCCATCGTTCCGCGTGACCAGCTCATGGACAAGGCGTACGAGTTCGCCCGCCGCATCACCGCCAACGCCCCGCTCGCGGTGCAGGCGACCAAGCGCAGCGTGTGGGAGGGGCTGGGCATGAGCCTGCGCGACGCGTACAAGAACGAATCGCAGATCAGCTCGGAGATCTTCTCGACCGAGGACGCCAAGGAGGGACCGAAGGCGTTCGCCGAGAAGCGCCCGCCAAACTGGCAGGGCAGGTAGTGGCGGCCACCGATCCACGCGCCCCCTGTCTCATCGGTGTCGGCCAGCGCACCTGGCACCCGGAGGACGTAGGGGAGGAGGGCGCGCCCGAGCCGCTGGGGATGTGGGAGGAGGTGGCGCGGGCGGCCGTTGCCGACACCGGTGCCCGCGCCCATGTCCTCGAGCGCCTCGACAGTGTCCAGATCGTCTACTGCCAGACGTGGCAGTACGACGACCCGGCGGCGCGGCTGGCCGAGCGGCTCGGGATCGCACCCCGGTTGGCCTCCTACTCGGGCATCGGGGGGACGACGCCCCAGGTCCTCGTGCAGGAGCAGGCGGCGGCGATCCTGCGGGGCGAGCTCGATTGCGCGCTCGTGTGCGGCGCCGAGGCGCTGGCGACCCAGCGGGCCTACAAGAAGCGGGGCGAGCGCGCCCCGTACAGCTTCAAGCCGACCGAGAAGCGGGCGTTCCCGTGGGAGGCGCCGTTCCATCCCGCCGAGGTCGCCCACGAGGTGTTCCAGGCCTGGCTGACGTTCGCGGTGTTCGACAACGCCCGGCGCGGCCACCTCGGGGTCGGGCTCGACGACTACCGCCGCGACCTCGGCCACGTCATGGCGCCGATGACGAAGGTGGCGGCATCCAACCCCAACGCCTGGTTCCAGGTCGAGCGGTCGTCCGACGACGTCGTCACGCCCACGCCCGAGAACCGCATGGTCGGCTACCCGTACACGAAGTACATGGTCTCGATCATGGACGTCGACATGGCTGCGGCCGTCCTGCTCGCCAGCCACGAGACCGCCGACGCGCTCGGCGTCCCCGCCGACCGGCGCGTGTACCTGCGGGGTTGGTGCTACGCCACCGACCCGACCTACCTCGCCGAGCATCCCGACATGTGGCGGTCACCGGCGATGACGGCGGCGTCGGGGGAGGCGATGCGGGGCGCGGGCGTTGGAATCGACGACGTCGCCCACCTCGACCTCTACAGCTGCTTCTCGTCGTCGGTGAACTTCGCTCGCGACGCGCTGAAACTCGGCGACGGCGACGCTCGTCCGCTCACGGTCACGGGCGGACTGCCGTACCACGGCGGCGCCGGTTCGAACTACATGTCGCACTCGATCGCCACCATGGCCGAGGTGCTACGCGACGATCCCGGTTCGTACGGCATGGTAAGCGGTGTGGGGATGCACATGACCAAGCACGTCTACGGCGTGTATTCGACCGAGCCGGGTCCGGTCGCGCCGCCGGAGCAGGAGTCGGTGCAGGCGCGGGTGGACGCGGCCGGCACGACCGCGATCACCGACACGTACGACGGCAAGGCCACGGTGGCCGCGTACTCCGTCGTCCACGGGCGCGACGGCGCGCCGGAGTGGGGGGTCGCGGTATGCGACCTGGCCGAGGGCGGCCGGGTGTACGCCAAGCTGCTCGACCGCGAGCTGCTGGCCTCGGCCGAGGAGGAGGAACTGGTGGGACGCACGCTCACGCTCGCGCCCACCACCGCCGAGAGCCCGATGGGCGGCGAGGCGACGATGAACGTCGCGACGATCTGAGCGAAGGGACCTGACCTCATGGCATGGGACTTCTCGACCGAGCCCGAGTTCCAGGAGAAGCTCGACTGGATCGCCGAGTTCGTGAAGACCGAGGTCGAGCCGCTCGACCTCGCGTTCAGCTCGCACCTCGTCTACGACAAGAGCCACCCCGTGCACGAGAAGGCGGTGCGCCCGCTCCAGGACGAGGTGAAGGCGCGCGACCTGTGGGCGTGCCACCTCGGCCCCGACCTCGGCGGGAAGGGCTACGGCCAGCTGAAGCTCGGGCTGATGAACGAGATCCTCGGCCGGTCGCAGTGGGCGCCGAGCGTGTTCGGCTGTCAGGCACCCGACTCCGGCAACGCCGAGATCATCGCCCACTACGGCACCGACGAGCAGAAGGAGCGCTACCTCCAGCCGCTGCTCGACGGGCGCATCTCCTCCTGCTACTCGATGACCGAGCCCCAGGCCGGCGCCGACCCCCAGCAGTTCCGGTGCCGGGGCGAGCGCGACG
>JACDBD010000120.1 GCA_013695115.1 Actinomycetota bacterium
GAGCCCGCCCTGCGCCTCGAGCGTGATCACGCTGGCCTCACTCAAGCGGGCGCGGTACTCGGGATCGGTCGTCACGAGGTAGCGCTTGGCCTGGTCGTGCTGGCCGACGAGCCAGGCCACCCGTCCGCCCAGCAGCGGCTCGACCAGGGCGGCACCGGCGCGGGCGTGGGTGGCGGGCCGCCCCGGCCAGACCGTGGACGCGACGTCGTGCACGAGCCCGGCCACCTGGAGCTCGAGGTCGTCGGGAGCACGCTCCGCCAGCAACGCCGCGCACTGGAGGTGATGGGCGAGGGCATCGAGCCGCTCCCCGTCGTCTTCGGCGGCGCCCGACGCGAGCACGCCCACGAGCGCGTCGATATCGGGAACGGCCGACGTCACTGCCGTGCGTTACGCGGGCGGGGGCAGGTACCGCGCCGCGACGATCTCGCCGCCCTCGACCTCGAGCATCCAGGTCGAGCCCTTCTGGAGCTTGACCACGTCGCCCAGCGGGACGCCCTTGCGGTCGAGGTGGTGCAGGAGGTCGCCGACAACGTCGCCGTGGGTGCAGAGCACCGTGTTCTCGTGCGCGACCTTCTCGATCAGGCGCAGCGCGTCGGCGAGGGGGGCACCCTCGGCGAGCTCGTCGGCGAGGTCGACGGGCAGGCGCCGTTGTTCGGCGACCGGCTCGACGCTCTGCCGGCAGCGGACGTACGGGCTGGTGACGATGCGGTCGATGCTTGCGTCGACGAGCTGCTCGGCCAGCTTCTCCGCCTGCTTCCGACCGGCCTTGGAGAGCGGCCGCAGGTCGTCGGGCCCCTCCCACTGGCTGCGGTCACCGGCCTTCCCGTGCCGCACCAGGTAGATGGTCACTGGCCGGGCACGTTAGCGATCCTTGACCTTCCCGACCAGGGCCCGGTCGTGCTCGTATGTCAGCAACTCGTCAGCCTCGGCGGGGGGGACCCACCGCAGCTTGTCGACCTCGCGGTTGGGGACGAAGCCCTTGCCGTCCTCACCGTCGGCCAGGTCCATGAGCCAGTAGCGAACGAGCTTGTCCCGGCCCTTGCCATCTCGGTAGCGGGTACGACCGAGCCTGCGGCCGGGCCGGACGCGGAATCCGGTCTCTTCCTCGACTTCGCGCACAGCGGCGTCACGCCACGACTCACCGGGGTCGAGCTTGCCCTTCGGCAGCGACCAGTCGCGGTGACGGGGCCGGTGCACGATCGCGATCTGGGGCTCGCCCCGTTTACCCACCCGTCGCAGCACTCCGCCGGCGGCGCGAACCTCCGGGCGTCGCCAGGGCCAACCCACTTGCCCTAAATCCAGGAGCGGAGGCGCTTGCGGGACGCCGCCTTCCACGCGTCGCTCCAGGCGGCCCGACGCGCGTTGGCTTCCGCCCGCTCGAGCGCGGCCAGCTGCCCGATGACGAAGGTCTGCCGGGGTGACGCCGCCACCAACGCATCGCGCAGCCACTGCTCGGCCACGACCGCGTCCTGGTGTTCGCCCAAGACGTCCTGCACGTCCTCCATCGCCGAGGCCAACCGGCGGGCCGGCTTCCCGATGACAGGAGCGGCGGCCTCGGCGGCGTAGCGGACCCGCTTGGCCCGCTTGCGGATGTCGTGCAGCGCCTCGTCGGGGGGATCGTCGTCGAGCTCGGCGACGGCCTGGTCGATCCGGTCGAGGGGCTTGCGGACGAGACCGGGAAGGACGTCGGCAGCGGGCTGGCCCGCCTCCGGGGTCAGGACGGGGGCGCGGGCGGCGTCGACGAGTCGGTCGAGCAGCTCGAGGTAGCGGGAGCTGCGCATGTCTTCGAGGAGGGCGGCGCGGGCGTGCTCGCGCTCATCCCCCAACCGAGCGACGAGAGCGCCGGCGGCGTCCCGGTCGGACTCGAGCAGCTGGTTGACCCGCTCGCGCAGCCGGGCGAGGAGGACGTCGGCGTCGCGCACCGCCCCGAGCCCGGTGGCGATCCACTTCAGCTCGTCCCGGAGGCTCTCGTTCCACTCCTCGTCGAGGAGGGCGTGGAACGTGCGGAGGTCGGACCGGAGCCGACGGGTGGCGACCCGGGCCTGGTGGACGGCTTCGGGATCCTCGCCCAGCCGCACGCCCGCGTCGTGCGCGATCAGCCGGGAGACCGAGGGGGCGAGCGCGGCGCGCAGGACGTCTCCGGTGTTGGCGGCGTCACCGAGGTCGGGTGTCGGCAGCACGTCGGGGGCGTCGAGGGCGCGCGGCCCCAGCGCCCGCACGACTTTCGGCGTCGGGTCGGGCTCACCCGCGCCGGCTTCGCGCAGCCGGTCGACGACGGCGCGGGCGAGGTCGGGGTCGGTGTCGTCGCGCAGCTCGACCTCGAGCTCCCGGAAGCGGGCGGCGACGTGGCCCCGGTCGAGGATCGAGACCTCGTCGTCGACGACCTCGGCGACGGGCTTGTCGTCGGGGCCGCGCAGTTCGAGCCGCTGGCGCCGCGTCCGCATCCGGGTGACCGGCGCGACCGGGGCGGTGCGGATCAGGCCGAGCACGAGGTCGAGCGCGTCGGCGGGGGGCGCGCCGGGCGCGCCGTCGAAGTGGTGCTCGTTTCGGGAGAGCAGGCCGTCGTCGGCACCGTCCGATTTCGGCAGCTTCACCACCCACCCTTCGTCGTTGCGGTAGCGCAGGCTGGCGCCCGACCGGGCGAGGCGAAGGTCGGCAGTGTCGAAGTAGGTGGCCAGGAGATCGAGGGTGTCGGCGGGCGCGGTCGAAACGCCCTCGGCGACGCCGGTCAGGTCGGGGAGTCGAAATCCCGGAGCCGGTGCGAGCTTCGTCTCACGCTCGCGCATCGGCGGCCCGTGCAGTCGGTTGGGCGCGGGCGATGGCGAGCTCCTGCAGCCGGCGGTGGGTGTTGACGCCCTCGGCGGTCGGGACCTTGTGCCAGGCGCCGTCGCGGGTCAGCTCCCACGCCAGCGTGTCGTCGGCGAGGTTGATGGCGAGAATCTCGTCGAGGCGGGCCCGCAGCCGGGGCTCGGTCACGGGCACGAGTGCTTCGACCCGGCCGTCGAGGTTGCGGGGCATGAGGTCGGCCGAGCCGATGAGGTACTCGGCGGTCTCGGAGTCGGCGCCGAAGCGGTACACGCGCGAGTGCTCGAGGAAGCGACCCACGATCGAACGGACGTGGATGTTCTCGGACATGCCGGGGACGCCGGGGCGGAGGCAGCAGATGCCCCGCACGACGAGTTCGATGGGCGTGCCGCGCCCGCTGGCCTGGTAGAGCGCGTCGATGAGCTCGGGGTCGACCAGGCTGTTCATCTTCATCGTCAACCGGCCGCGCTCGCCCTGGTCGGCCTCGCGCTGGATGCGGTCGATGATCGCCGGCCGCAACGTCTTCGGACCGACCAGGATCTTCCGGTACTCGGGCTGGCGGCTGTACCCGGTGAGGAAGTTGAACAGCTCCGAGAGGTCGGCGCCGAGGTCGGGATCGGCCGACAGGATGCCGATGTCCTCGTAGAGCGCGGCGGTCTTGTAGTTGTAGTTGCCGGTGCCGACGTGGCAGTAGCGCCGGATGCTGTCGGCCTCCTGCCGCACGACCAGGAGGATCTTGGCGTGCGTCTTGAGACCGACGAGCCCGTACACGACGTGGATGCCGGCGTCCTCGAACAGCTGCGCTCGTTCGATGTTGGCCTGCTCGTCGCCGCGGGCTTTGAGCTCGACCAGCGCGACGACCTGCTTGTCCTGCTCGGCCGCGTGGAGCAGTGAGCGCACGAGCGCACTGTCGGGCCCTGCGGTGCGGTACAGCGTCTGCTTGATCGCGAGCACGTCGGGGTCGCGGGCGGCCTGGGCCACGAAGGCCTCCACCGACGCCTCGAACGAGTCGTAGGGATGGTGCACGAACACGTCCCCGGACTCGAGCACACGGAACATGTCGGGCGGCGCCTTGGCATCGCTCGGGGCGAGCGCCGGTGGGACCTGCGGGGCCCAGGGCTTGTCCTTGAGATCGGGCCGGTCGAGGTCGTACAGCGCCCAGAGGCCGCCGAGATCGAGGGGGGCGTCGATGACCAGCACCTCGGCGTCGCTGAGCTCGATCTCCCGACACAGGGTCTCGAGCACGTCGGCCGGCATGGTGGTGTCGACCTCGAGACGGACCACGCGACCGAACTTCGTGCGCCGCCGCAGCACCGTTTCCATCGCCTCGAGCAGGTCCTCGGCTTCGTCCGACAGCTCGAAGTCGGCGTCGCGGGTGACCCGGAACGGGTGCCGGGCCAGGATCTCCATGCCCGGGAAGAGGGCGTCGAGCCGCGCCGCGATCACCTGCTCCAGCGGTACGAACCGCTCCTTGTCGGGCATGACGACGAAGCGGGGGAGCAACGGCGGCACCTTGACCCGGGCGAAGCGGACCTCGCCGGTGGCGGGGTCGCGCACCTGCACCGCCAGGTTCAGTGAGAGGTGCGAGATGTAGGGGAAGGGATGGGCGGGGTCGACCGCCAGGGGAGTCAGCACCGGGAAGACTCGCTCCTCGAACACCGACTCGAGATGGGCGCGGTCGGTCTCGGAGAGGTCGTCCCAGTCGGCGAAGCGGATCCCCGCGTCCTCCAGCGCCGGCGCCACGTCTTTCGTGAACACCGTCGCCATCCGGTTGACCAGCTCCTCGACCTGGGCCCGGATCGCGCGGAGCTGCTCCTGGGGATCGCGCCCATCGGGCGAGACGGCGCGGAGGCCGGCGTCGACTTGGCGCGACAGCGCAGCGACTCGTACCTGGAAGAACTCGTCCAGGTTCTGACTGAAGATGGCGATGAACTTGACCCGCTCGAGGAGCGGCAGCGACGGGTCCTCGGCGAGCGCGAGCACGCGCGCGTTGAAGTCGAGCCACGAGAGCTCGCGGTTCAGGTAGCGGAGCTCAGGTTCGGTGACTGGCTCAGGCGCGCTCTCGTCCAA
>JACDBD010000122.1 GCA_013695115.1 Actinomycetota bacterium
GAGCTGAGGCCGGCGCCGACGCTGCGGGCCGCAGTAGGGCCCGAGCTCTTTCGCACTCCCGAGAATCTCGGCGACCAGCCCCGCACCGTCGCCGAGCACCGCCGCCTGAAGGGCTCTACCCGACCAAGAGCGCGCGCCAATAGGTGACCATCCGCCGGTCGTTGTGGTGGCCCGGTTTTGATGCCGGGCGCATCCCGACCGCAACGACACAGTGCGGGTCCGTGACATGCTCGCGCTTCATCCACGGGTAGTCGATGCTGTCTGGCAGGCAGTCGAAGCGCTGATCCAGGTCCATGTCGACCTGGCACGCCACGCCCTGCCGCTGCAGGTGCTCCGTTACCAGCGACGCGAGCACCACCCCCTCAACCGCGGGATCCCAGACCGATCGCACCTGCCTACACCGGCGCCGCCCGTGGGTTCGGTCGTACGGATCCCCGGATCCCCTGGGTCATCTGGCAAGCGTACCGACGCGGAGCTGAGTACCCGGCGTCACCTCATCGGCGAGGGCCTCGATGCGGAGGGGCCGACCGTGCAGCGGACACTCGATCGCCCGCTCGCCAGCGCGACGCCTCCTCGACCGCCCGCAGGCCTCGTCGGGTCGCGGGAAGATCACCGTCGGTGAGGGTGCAGGACGGACGCGTGCTGGTCGCGGGCGTGCTCTCGCTCTCGGGACGCTATGCGTTCCAGGGGCGTCTAGCGGGTGCCGGCCTGCAACAGGCGGTGGCCGACGCTCGCAGCGCCGGAGGTATCCGGCTCGGGGACCGACACGTCCTTCCTGAGTTGGTGGTCCTCGACGACCGGGGCACGCGCGCCGGTGTACGTCGGGCGCTCGACGCGCTGGTCGAAGCCGACCTGGTCGTTGGCCCCTACGGCAGCGATCTCGTCCGAGAAGCAGGTACGTGGGCCGCCGAGCGAGGACGGGTCCTGTGGAACCACGGGGGAAGCGCCGATGATGTCGAGCGCTTGCCCGGCGTCGTCTCGGTCGCGTCGCCCGCAAGCCGATACCTGGCGGCCGTCCTCGAAGCCCTCGCGCCGCATCGGCCCTCGGCGCGGGTGCTCCTCGCGGCTGGCCGAGGCGGGTTCGGACAGCACGCGGCGCAGGGTGCACAGCAGGCAGCGGCGCGCCTCGGCGTGTCCGTTGTCGATTCCATGCCGCACGACGAGGTGCCCGAGGCTCCCGACGCCGACGTGTTGGTCATGGCCGGGACCTTCGAACAGGACGTCGCGCTTCTCCGCCGTCTCCGTACACGACCTCCGGTAATCGGCGCAGTCGCGGCCGGACTCGGTGCCTTCGCCAACGAGCTCGGCCGCCAGGCTGAGGGTGTCCTCGCGCCCACCCAGTGGGAGGAGGGCGTGCACTTCGCCGCCGACTTCGGCCCCCGCCCCGCACACGTGGTGCGCGCGCTACGAGCCCGGGTCCTGTCGACGCTCAGCGCCGGGACGGCAACCAGCCATGTCGAGTACCCGAGCGCACAGGCCTACGCGGCCGTGCTCGTGGCGCTGCACTGCCTGGAAGACGCCGGCTCCCTGGACGACGAGGCGCTCGGTGCCGCGGCCCGACGCCTCCGATGCACCACCTTCTTCGGACGATTCGGCCTCGGCGAAGACGGCCGGCAGCTCGACCACGACGTGCTCGTCGTCCAGTGGTGCGCCGGGGTGAAGCGAATCGTTTGGCCTTCCGAAGTGGCCGAGACCGAACTGGACGCGAGCCCGGTATGACGCTCATCGTCGAGACCCAAACCACGACGCGGCTGTCATTGCCGGGGTCGCCGAAGTCCGCTCTGCTCCGAAGCAAAGGGCCAGCGTAGAGATCAACTCGGCGTGATCCACGAATGCGCACGCGCCGCGTGATGCACGAGTTGTCGCACCCCACAGGCTACGAACTCCCCGCGCGACCACAAGGTGGGCGCAGTCGAGTGCACGGATCAACCCGGCGTCGAAGAGCGTCCGAACCGGAAGGGAGGGTGTGATGCCCTTCCCCGCAGAGGTCAAGAGCCACCACACCGTCTGGGTGCGGACTGAGACAGGCCGCCCCGTGCCCCTTCGCTACTCGGTGGACGGCGATCGGCTCGTCTGTTTCGGAGACGGGCCGCTACGCGACGTGCCTTCGGGAACGCGGGTGTGGGCCAGCGTGCACGAGCTCGCGAACGGCCCACCGCTGGTCTCGTTCCCGGCGCTGCTCCGTCAGGTCGATGCCGACGCGGTCGATGCCAACGCGGTCGTCGAGTTGCTCGACCACGTATCCCTCGGCCGCACGAGCACCGAGGTGGCCAGGGCGCTCGACGCGCACCGGCATCGCAGGATCCTCGAACTCCTCCCACTCACGTGACCGCCGCTACGTGACCGGGGTCGGTTACTCGGTCGAGACCTTGACGACGCCCCCGTCGACTTCCACCGGGTAGGTGCGTACAGGTGTCGGCGCAGGTGGATTGAGCACCTCTCCCGTGCGGACGTCGAACACACTGCCGTGCAGCGGGCACTCGATCGCCCAGTCACTCCAGTCGGTGTTGATCTCTCCCTCGCCCAGGAAGCCACCTCTGTGCGTGCACTCGTTATCGATGGCGAAGAACGTGCCATTCACGTTCACCAGGGCGAGTTCGGCGGCACCGACCTGGACCACGGTCGCCGTGCCCGGTGCCACGTCCTCGACCCTTGCTACTTCGATGAAGCGCGCCATTGCCTCCTCCTCAGCGTGTGCAGTTCTGTGCGAACGCGGTGAGTCTCGGCAAGCGCTCGCGCGGTTCGCAGCTGCGCAGCGTTGAGGTCATCACGGAG
>JACDBD010000159.1 GCA_013695115.1 Actinomycetota bacterium
CCCCACAGCATCGTGCACACGACCCGCTGGCCGACGGAGCGGTCGGAAACATCGGCGCCGACCTCGCGGATCGTGCCCGCGCACTGGTACCCGACGATGTGCGGGCTGCTCGCCATCTCGCCGCCGGCGCGGTTGAGCGTGTCGCCGCCCTCGATGCTGACCGCCTCGACGTCGACGAGCACGTCCCCCGGCCCGCACACCGGGTCGGGGATGTCCTCGTACCTGAAGACGTCGGGCGGGCCGGTCTCGTAGTAGACGGCGGCCTTCATGCCGAGAATTGGGCGAGGCCCAAGCGTTCCCTCACCTCCGGCCGGCGCAGCGGCGGCACCGTCTTGGGCGGCTGCCGCCGGGCCGGGACCTGTTCGAGCAGCCGCTCGGTGATGTCGGCCACCTCGAGCGCGGCGACGTCCATGAGGTCGGTGATGGTTGCATTGGGTTTCGTGATGCCACTGACCTTCCGCACGTACTGGCGGGCCGCGGCCTCGATCTCTTCTCGTGTCGCCGGCGGCTCGAGGCCCCGGAGCTCAGTGATGTTTCGGCACATGCGGCCAGCGTAGGACGATCATGGCCGCCGTGAGCACCGACGTCCTGAGCCGGCGGGCGCTCAACCGGGCGACCCTCGAGCGCCAGCTGCTGCTACGCCGCGCCGACGCGCCCGTGCTCGACACCGTGCACCATCTCGTCGGCATGCAGGCCCAGGTGCCGCTCAACCCTTACCTCGGGCTGTGGTCCCGGCTGGAGCGGTTCCGGCCGGACGACCTGGCGGAGCTCATCCTCGATCGAAAGGTCGTGCGCACCGTCGTCATGCGGGGGACGATCCATCTGGTCACCGCCGACGATGCCCTGGTGCTGCCCCGGCTCGTGCAGCCGGTGCTCGACGCCGAACTGCGCCGCCATCGCGACCACGCGCCCGTCCTCGAGCGCATCGACCTCGGCGAGGTGTTGACCGTCGCTCGCGAGATTCTCCGCGAGCCTCATACCGCGCCGCAGCTCCGAGCGGCCCTGGCCGAGCGGTTCGCCGAGCACGACGCCGCCGCGCTGGCATTCGCCTGCCGGAACCACCTCGCGCTCGTTCAGGTGCCCCCGCGCGGGATCTGGGGTCGCGCCGGCCCGGTGACGTTGGCGACCGCCGAGTCGTGGCTGGGGCGACCTATGGCGGATCCGCCGATCGATGAGGTGCTGCTGCGCTATCTCGGCGCGTTCGGGCCCGCGTCGGTGGCCGACATGACGACATGGTCACGCCTCACCGGCCTGCGGGAGGTGGTGGAGCGCCTCCGACCTCGCGTCCGCGTCTTTCACGACGAGGCCGGTCGTGAGCTCGTCGACCTTCCCGACGCCCCCCGACCCGAGCCCGACGTGCCGGCCCCGCCACGCTTCCTGCCCGAGTTCGACAACGCGCTGCTCTCGCACGCCGACCGGTCCCGGTTTTTCGATGCCGATCAACCCCGGCTCTACGGGACGGGTGACCCCTTCCACGGGTCGGTGCTGGTCGACGGCACGCTGCGCGCCGTCTGGCGGATCGACCGGGTCAAGACCACGGATGCCGCCACCCTGGTCGTGACCCGCCTCGGCCGCCTCACCAAGCGGGCGACCTCGGCGGTCGCCGCCGAGGGCCGGCGCGTGCTCCGGTTCCTCGCCGCCGACGCCGACTCCCACGACATTCGAATGGTCCCGCTCGACTGAGTACCGTCTTGGTCGTGGGATTCCTCGATCGGGCCAAGAAAGTGGCCGAGCAGGCCAAGGAGTTGGCCGGGGACGCGGTGGCCGACGTGCAGGCGAAGCGAGGAGCTGCGGGCGGAGCCTCCGGCCCCTCCGAATCCTCCTTGGCGTCGACCGATTCCCGGTTCGGCACGCCGTACGTACCCGGCATGCTCGGGCGTCCTGGGTGGCGCGAGCGCGGTCTCGTCGACCCTGCGGCCGTGCTCCCCATCGACGAGCGGGACCGCGCCGGTGTGCCGCGTAGCACCAAGAGCGAAGTCGTGGAGGAGCCCTTCGGTATGGGGCGACGGTGGGCCACCGCGGGGCGCTCGGCTGCGCTCTTCTACCAGTTGTATCCCGAGCACCAGGCGTGGGAGCCCCCGGGCGGCACGACACCGTCGACCGATGTCGCGGGTGGCTCGACCGCGACGCTCCCCGACGGACGGTCGCTCGTGTTCCTCGGCGCCGACGAGTCGCGGGTTGTGCTGGAGATCACCGGCCTCGAGGCTGGGGAACAGACGAGTCTCGCCCGCACCGTCGCCGAGCATCTCGGACGCTGATCGGCTGCCAGCGCGACGTCAGATCAGACCGGTGCGACGGGAGACGAGTTCGTCGTAGGCCCCGGTCCCTTGCTGCATCGCCCAGAAGGCCGACACCAGCGGCAGGTAACCGGCGTCGATCAACCCCGAGTACGGCACGAGCCGGCGGCTGCGGGGCGTCCGTCGTCCGGTCGCGGCGTAGCGGGCCTCGCGTTGCAGGTGGTGGTCGAGCCCCTCGAGGCCCTGCGGCAGGTCGAGCATCGGGAGGAACCACGTGGCCCAAGAGAAATCGGCGCGCTCGGCTGGCACGCCGTAGAGGCGCCGGTTGCTGCGACGGACGAACGCGCCAACCGTCCGGGTCGACGACGCGCCCTTCCGTTCCCGCCAGCGGAGCAGGCTGCGGGCGAGGCGGGTGGTCTTCGCCTTGAGTTTCCGCTCGGTGATGGGAGCGAGCCCGATCGCGCCCCCCTCGTAACGGAAGCCGAGGAAGTCCCAGGCCTCGCCCGGCGCGGTCGACGCCGACTTCTCCTCGTTGACGTCGAGGCCCCGCTCCGCGAGGCGATCCCGAACGAGTCGCTCCACCGTCGGGAGCTCACCGGGTGGCGCGAGCACGAGAATGTCGTCGCTGTAGCGCGCGTACGTTGCACCGGTCGCGGCGATCTCGCGGTCGAGGTCACGCAGGTAGAGGGTGGCGAGCATCGGCGCGATGGGCGTTCCGGCCATGACGCCTTTGCGGCCGCCGTCGACGATGCGCCCCGATCGCACCACCCGCGGGTCCAGCAGTGCGGTGGTCAGGAGCCTGCCCACTGGACCTTCGGCGAACGGTTCGGGGAGCCGGCTGAGGAGATCTCGCACGTCGATCGAGTTGAAGTAGTCGCGCACGTCGAGGCGCAGCGCGGCCTTGGGCTCGGTATCCGGGTCGGCGAGCACGCTGCGGAACGCGGCCCTCGCGCCGCCGCCGGGAAGAAACGACCGGCACCACGGTGAGGCCTTCTCCACCGCGGCCGGCTGCATCAGACGGTTGACCACCCTAAAGAGCAGCTCGTCGACCGGCTGGTACTGGAAGAGCCGCTTCTTGCGGCCATCAGCCTTGTTCAGCCAACCCTCTGCCGGTGGGTTCGGCTGGTAGCACCCGGCGAGAACCTCGGCGCCGACCCGGAGATGCTCGCCCCGATCGAGGAGCCCCTCGTACTCGGCGATGCGATCGCGCCGGCGGGGCTGTCGGGTTCGGAACCCGTCGACGACCGCGACCCATGGTGCATCGGTGGCGACGTCATCGAGAAGGGAGCGGGAGGGAGGTCGCTTTGAAGCGGCATCGCCGCACTCGGAGGTACGCAAGCATCCGCCTCCAGGGATCGATGTGACCATCGCGCTGTCTTGCGCTGCTCCGCTCGAAGGCGCCCGAAGGCATCCCTCCCGCTCGCCGGTGACGCTACCCGCGGTCCTGGGCGCCCGCCGTCAGGCGCGCTCCACGACGTAGCTGCGGGCCCCCACGATGGTGCTCACGACAAGGTCACCCGCCTCGACCTCCGTCTCGACCGGAACAGTTGCCGGTCGAACTGCTGTGGGGCGTCGGGCCGGTCACAAGGAGCGCGGCTCGCGGCGACGGGTATCCGTACCATCGGCGAGCTGGCCTCGATCTCGCCGTCAACATTGCCGCGGCTGCTCGGTGAGGCGGCAGGAGCGAAGCTCGGGTCACTCGCGGCCAACGCTGATCCTCGCCGGATCCAGACGAGTCGGCGCACCCGGTCAGTGGGTGCCCAGTCCGCCCTTGGGCGTCGCGTCGCCACCGACCAGCTGCTACGGGCGGCGCTCGGGTTTCTCGCCGACCGCGTGGCGACGAGGCTGCGGGCCAACGAACGCGCCGGACGGACCATCACCGTCCGGGTTCGGTTCACGGGCCTCCGCTCGGTCACGCGGTCGGTGACGCTGCCGTGGGCGGTTTCGACGACGCTCGCGCTCGCCGAGCTGAGCGTCGATCTCGCGAATGCGGCGCTCACCGACCATCCCGGTGAGCGCGAGATCACCCTCCTTGCGATCTCGGTCTCTAACCTGGTTGCAGAATCCACACTCCAGCTCGAGTTGCCTCTCGGCCTCGGCGACGAACCGCACCGCCCGGGCACGGCGGCTGCCTCGGCTCGCTGGGCGTTGGACCGGGCCGTCGACGAGGTACGTGCCCGGTTCGGCCGGGATGCGGTCGGCTACGCGGCCGTCGTGTTCCGTGAAGCGCGGGGCGTCCCCGATGAGTTCAGGGAACTGGCCGAAGCGGATCGCGACGTTGACCGGTGAAGAAGAAAATGAAGTCGGGACGACCTTGTACCCTTCCCACCGGCGCAGAGGGGGTGCCATGAGCGCGGAGAGTGTCCGTCGTGCGGTGGAGAAGCTGGCCGATAACTTCGCGGCCGACCGGAGCGAACGCCAGATGCGCACCACGCTCGCCCGGGAGGACTTCGGTCTCCTGGCCGAAGCCGGGCTGCAGACGGCCGGGCTTCCCGCCGAGCGGGATGGTCTCTGGCACAGCCTTCCGGAGTCGACACGATCGATCTGCGAGATCTACCGGATACTCGCCCACGGCGACTCGTCAGTCGCACTCGTTTGCGCCATGCATCCCGCCGTCCTCTCGTTCTGGCTCGCCACACCGCACGTCCCCGAGCTCGACACCGGCGACTGGAGCGGTCAGCGCACCGCGGTGTTCGACAGTGTGGAGCAGGGCGCGTGGTGGGGCACGATCACCTCGGAGCCGGGGAGCGGCGGTGACGTCCACCGATCGAGAGCCGTCGCTCGGCGTGACGCCGACGCATGGCGGCTGAGCGGACAGAAGCACTTCGGGAGCGGGTCGGGGATCACCTCCTACATGGTGACCACCGCTGTGCCCGACGGCGAGGAAGATGCCGACTGGTTCTACGTCCCTGTCGAGGGCAATCCTTTCGACGGATCCGCGGGCATCACACTCATGGCTCCATGGGATGGTCACGGAATGCGGGCGACCCAGAGCCACGCGCTCGCGTTCGCTGACTGCCCGGTCGAACGCTTCGCCTGGCCCGGACACCTCGACGACCTGATCGACGCCGCCGCCCCGTTCATCGGCACGCTCTTCACCGCCGTGGTCCTCGGCATCCTCGAGACCGCCACCGCGGCCGCGCGGGCACAGCTGGCACCGAAGGCAGAATCGCTCCGACCCTACGAGCAGGTGGAATGGGCCCAGGCGGAGCTCGAGGCGTGGACCGCCGAGCAGGCCTACGAGGGCATGCTCCGTGCGATCGAGTCAGGGAATCCCGCCCGGGGCGCTGCGCTGCGCGGCAAGACGATCGCGGCCCAGCTCGCGGAGTCGTGCCTGCTGCGGATCTGCCGCGTGCTCGGCGGCGGGACGTTCGCCCGACACTCACCGTTCGGCCACTGGTTCGAGGACGTACGGGCCCTCGGGTTCCTCCGACCCCCGTGGGGACTCGCGTACGACGGACTCGTCGCCGACTCGTGGGAACCCACGACCGGCGGGCCCTCGTCGCCTGGCTCGCGATGAACGGGCTCAATTCTTCTGGCCCGGAATAGGAACCAGCTCCAAAAGGGGGATAACGCATGGCAGAGTTTCCACCGCTCACCCACGTGGCGCTCACCGTCCGCGATCTTTCGGTCAGCGTTCCCTGGTACGAAGCGCTGTTCGATACAACGCCCGTGCTCGACGAGGACACCGACCCAGCCTTCCACCACACCGTGTACATGATCGGCAACAGCACGCTCATCGGGTTGCACCAGCACGAGACACCTGCGCCCGATGAGAAGTTCAGCGAGTTCAGGGTCGGCCTCGACCATGTCAGCTT
>JACDBD010000192.1 GCA_013695115.1 Actinomycetota bacterium
GCTGCGGTCCGCTCGGGTCCGTTCGGCCGCGGCGCCGGCGCGGTTCGTGCCGACGCAGGACGCACGCGCGCCGAAACCTTGAGCGCCCGCCCGCAGCCGCTGCACCGGAACGTGGGCGCGTTGGGGAGGTCGGACAGCGGGTGCCTGCTTCCGCACGCCGGACACTGAAGGGCTTTTGCCATCACATGGCTCCGGCGCTCGGCGCCGGGCCATCCTCGTAAGGACTGGCCGGCGCCGCCCTCCGGGACGCGCCTCCGCACAGACGCACCCGCACGTCCTACTCCCCTTCGGCCTCGGCGTCGCGCGCGTCGACGCTCGCGCGCACGAAGGCGTCGAGGGCGGCAGAAGCACGCCCGTCGTCGATCGACCCCACCGCCCCCTCGATGCCGGCGGCGAGGTCGGTCGCCACGCCCGCGGCGACCAGGGCGGCGGCCGCGTTCAGCACCACGACATCGCGCTGCGCGCCGGTCTCCCCCGCGAGCACGCGTTTGGTGATCTCGGCGTTGTGGGCGGCGTCACCACCGACGAGGTCCCCACGCTCGGCGCGCGCGAACCCGTATTCGCCGGGATCGAGCGAGTAGGTGCGGACGGCTCCGTCCTCGAGCTCGTGGACGGTGGAGGCAGTGGTGGTGGTGAGCTCGTCGAGGCCGTCGTCCCCGCAGAACACGAGCGCGCGAGCGCTCCCGAGCTCGGCCAGCGCTCCCGCCATGCGCTCGGCCATCTCGGGATCGGACACGCCCAGCACCTGGTGCCGCACCCGGGCCGGGTTGGCAAGCGGCCCGAGGAAGTTGAACGTGGTCGCGACCCCGAGCTCCTTGCGAGTCGGACCGGCGAAGCGCATGCAGGGATGAAACCTCTGGGCGAAGCAGAATCCGATGCCAGCCTCCTCGATGCAACGGGCGACACCCGTGGGCCCGAGATCGATCACGACGCCGAGATGCTCGAGGAGATCGGCCGATCCACACGCCGACGATGCGGCCCGGTTCCCGTGCTTGGCCACCCGCACACCTGCGCCCGCTACGACCAGCGCGGCCAGCGTCGACACGTTGATGGTGTGCGACCGGTCACCGCCGGTTCCGCAGGTGTCGATGACCGGCGTCGCACCGTCCGGCAGTTCGACCCGAACGCCTCGCGACAGCATCGTGCGCACCAGCGCCGCCAGCTCGGCGACGCTCTCGCCCTTCGCCCGCAGGAGGAGCGCGAACCCGGCGATCTGGGCGTCGGTGGCGTCGCCCTCGAGGATCGAGCCCATTGCCCGCTCGACCAGCGCGACCGGGAGGTCCTCCCGCCGCCCCAGCCGCCCGAGAACGTCGGGCCACAACGGTGCTTCGGTCATCTCAGTCCCACCACAGGTCGCGGTCGAGCACGCCGCGCGCGATCAGCCCCAGCTGCACCTGCGAAGTTCCCTCGACAATGGTGAGCTGCTTGGCGTCGCGGTAGTAGAGCTCGAGCGGGTGGTCCTGCATGTAGCCGGCGGCGCCGAGCATCTGGAGCGCCTCGCCCGAGACCTTCACCGCCAGCTCGGTGGCGTAGTACTTCGCCATCGAGAGGAACGGCACCCACTCCTTGGTGAACTGGCCCCGGTCGGCCATCCACGCCGACCGGTACGTGAGGAGCCGGGCCGCCTCGATCTCGGTGGCCATCTCCGCGATCTTCCATTGGATCCCCTGGAAGTCGGCGATGGTCTGACCGAACGCCTCGCGCTGCTTCACGTAGTCGACCGCGTACATGAGCGCGCCCTCGGCCAGACCGATGCCGCGGGCGGCGACGATGGGGCGCATCGAGTTGAGGCCGAGCATGGCGAGCCGGAAGCCGCCGATCTCGCCGATGACGTTCCCGGGCGGGACGCGCACGCCGTCGAGGATCAGCTCACCGGTGTCGACGCCCTTGACGCCCATCTTGCGATCGGTGCGCCCGACCTCCACCCCCGGCCACGAGCGCTCGACGATGAAGGCGGTCACGCTGTCGTGGGCACGGGAGTCGGCGGGGCCGGTCTTGGCGAAGACGCAGTACCAGTCGGCCTGGTGCACGCCCGACATCCAGCACTTCGTGCCGGTGATCAGCCAGTCGTCGCCGTCGGGCACCGCCTTGGTGCGCATCCCCATCACGTCGCTGCCGGCCTGGGACTCGGAGAGCCCGAAGGCGGCGCGGGCGTCGCCGGTAGCCACGGGGGTGACGTAGCGGCGGTTGAGCTCGTCGCTGCCGGCGATCATCACCGGCCCGGTGGGGAGCCGGGTGAGCAGCAGCATGAGGGCGGCGGCGTTCGAGTACTTCGCCACCTCTTCGATGGCGATGGTGAGGCCGAGGATCCCGGCTCCGGAGCCGCCGTGCTCTTCGGGGACGCAGAGGCCGGTGAGGCCGGTCTCGACGAACAGCTCGAAGAGGTCCTCGGGGTACTCCTCGGTGACGTCGATCTCGCGGGCGCGGGGGGCGATGCGCTCCTGGGCGAGCTTGCGGACGGTCGCCTGGAGGTCGACGAGCTCGGCCGGGAGGTCGAAATTCACCCGTTGAGCCTACCGGGG